>NZ_JBAHUR010000015.1 GCF_036689815.1 Magnetovibrio sp. PR-2
TTACCAAAGGGGTCTTGTTTTCCGGTTACAGATTTGGGGCTTGAAGCAGGTGTGGTTGTGTTTTGCATGTCAGTTTCCATTCTAAATTCATCTTAGGTAATTCAAATAAGGCACTCTCCTGAAAAACAAAAGAAATGGCCTGCCAATCCATAGGTTCTAGAAGTGAACTGGCCACCAGACATTTGGTGTCTATGTAAGGTAAGGTTCTCTGTTGCTTTGCGAGAGCCGGAGATCATACCCAAAAGAACTAAGATATGCGCACCATTGAACCTCACGCCTACGGGGAAAGTGGCGACGGAAATGAACTCCTAAGGGCTTTTCAAATTGCATGATCACATGCTGATCCTGGGCATGATTGGGACCTCTTTAGATTAGACCGGGCAAAGTCCGTCCAAATTTTGGATGATCATTTTGAGGGGGGCGGCTGCCAGTACATCAAAGTTCTCTTCATCAATTCGATGAAGAGCTCCCGATTGCCGAGAGCTATTCCTACTGGTGATGCGCCGGAATTTTATTTGATACTTAATTCCGTCATCATCTATGGCGTCAAAGTCTTTCGCTGAGTTTCCTGCTGCATTCCATGAGAATGCCCTGCGGAACAACCATTCCGCATAATCCCATAGAAGGGCGTTGGAAGTCGTTAAAACTTCGCGACGGCGTATCTCTTCTATTGTCTCTGCGTTCAAACGCAGTAACTCAACAATTGATAACTTCGATAGCTTCATGATCAGGTCACTCCAGCATTTGCTCTATAACTCTGCTGCCCTTCAAGGTCTTATCGATTAGGAACCCTTGTGGGATCTCTTGTTTGACGAGATCCACATGAGAAATGATGCCTACAGACCGGCTTCCAGAGGTGAGTTCTTGAAGCGTTTGCAAGGCTTGATCAAGCGAGACTGGGTCTAGGCTTCCAAAACCCTCATCAATGAAAATGGTATCCAGGCGAACAGCGCCACGGGTATTTTGTACAACGTCAGACAAGCCTAGGGCGAGAGATAGCGCGGCTAAAAAGCTTTCTCCGCCTGAAAGGGTTTCGGTTGATCTTTGGCGCCCAGTATTGGTGTCAAAAACTGCAATGCCGAGGCCTCGTTTACCTCGGCCCTTCTCTTGTCCTTCTTCACTTCGCTGAAGCAAATAACGACCTCCACTCATCGGTGTTAGGCGGAGGTTGGCAGCCTCAAGAACATGATCGAACATAGCCGCAATTGCATACGTTTCGAGATTGATGTTGCTGCTGTTGTTGCCACGGAATTCATCCGCAATGCGTCCTAATATCTTGAACCCTTCTTCAGTCGCATCAAGTTCTTTGAATTTTTTGCGAACATTATCATCAAGCTTTTGCATGTCTGTGAGTTCTTTCTGTGCACTTGAAAGCTGAATGATTGCCTGCTCATTATTGGTTGCAGCTTTTATTTTTACATCCTCAAGAGCGGTTAAATCAGGCCGGGCGCGTCCAGCAATATATTCTTCAGCGGATTTAATTGCATTTGTAGATGTGGCAATACCGTCTTCATGGGCACGAATGCGCTCGTTATACATCTCGATTTGGTCAAGAGCAGCCTTGCCGCTCTCATAATTTCCTCTATCAATACCAAGCTCGACCAGTCGATCCTCAAAATTCTTTTGAGCAGCTGAACGGGATGCCTTCGCTTTTTCAAAATTGGTGACCGACGATGTGTGAGTGGCATTGGCTGCTGCAAATGCAGATTTTGCTTCCACATCTTCCTGATTTGCCAATGTCATTTTGGACGTCAAGTTATCAATCCAATTCTGACACTGATCTATTGCAGCAGTAATCCTGTCTTGGTCATGGTATTCTTGGGGTATTGCTGCCATAGCTTTTGCAAAGTCGCTTTCAACTATCCTGAATGCGACCTCAGCATCAGAGCAAGCTTTTCGCTGTTCAGGTTCAATGCCTTTCATTTCTTTGAAATTCTCGTCCGCGGCATCAATCTGAGCTTGGATCGCATCTGGTTCTTCGTAGACAGGCAAAGCACCCAGTAAGTCTTGATTGATATCGAGACGATCTTGTAAAGCATCTAGTGCCTCTTCAGGTGCATCCATTTCAGCAAGAGCTCTTTTCCGCTCCTCGAGAACGCCTTCCTTGGCACCGAATGCAGTGCGGGCATCCACGAACTCTGCATGAACACTTTCAACATATGCCTTCGCTTCCTCAAAGGCATCGTTTAGCCCATGCCCATGAAGGTCCTTACTGTATGGATCGGGATGGTCCTTGGACCCGCAAACGGGGCAGGGTTCCCCATCGACTAAGCTTTTAGCAAGGTGGTGGGCTTGAGCCGATGCAAGTTCGGATTTTGCTTCATCATAGGCTCCACGCGCAGCAATCAGTCTTGCCTCGACCTCAACGAGTATTTTGGAACTCTCGCTGAGATCCGCCTGGGCTGCGTCACGGTCTGAAACAGCCTTTGCATAGGCTTGTGCTTGAGTTAAAGCAGATTGGGTTTGATCGCGTTCTTTCTCGAGTTCTGAACGGCGGCGTTCGGTGTTCGTAGAGTCTTTGAGCTTGGTGTCGAGCTGATCCTTTTGTTCGTCCTGAGCAATAAGAGCACTTTCAAATTGAGACACTCTTGCCCGCGCCTCATCAAGTTTTGCGCGGGCCTCATCCATGCGAGTTTTTTGTTCAATGGTGCCATCCAAAGCCTTCTGATACCCATTTAGAAGGCGGAATTGTTCTTCTTGCTTTTTCAGTTCCGGCTTTTGGGCCTCTAGTTCCGTGAAGGTGTGCTCGGCATCATTAAAGCGCCGCTGTGATAGATCGACATTTGCTTTCGCGCTGTGGACTTCATCTATGGATTGATTGAGTGCCGTTTCAGCAGTTACACATGATTTTTCCAGGTCAACGGCTTGGCGAACCTTAAGGCCAAGTGTCTTTTTGTCACGCAGTTGATTAATTTCCTCCATCTCGTCCTGGAACTCGTAGAGCCGCGCTTCAGCATTAGCTTTTGCTATAAAGTGGGCATCCAATGACCGCGCTTCAGATAAGGCGTTTTCCGCAGCCGCCAAAATCTTAGAAGCCGTTTCTTTGGCTGTTCCCAACCTTTTAATTTCTCCAATCTTGGTGTTGGTGTGTGCAGCCAAGTCATCTAGGTCCGCGTATCCATTTTCTGTTAACAGCCCTGCCGTCACTTTGCGCTCATTGAGAATTTCTTGGCGTGCAGTTCCAGCAGAATTTTTAAGCTTCTCTGTGAGGTTGCGGAACAAAGAAACATCAAAGAGCTCTCGGAGGATATCAAGGCGCTCTTCCGTTTTTGCGGTTAGGAAGGTTTCGAACTTACCCTGGGGTAAAAGCACGATCTGTCTGAATTGATCGGCGCCATAACCAAGCAAGTCACAGATGGCCTCATTCACTTGTCGAATTTTTGGTCCAGCAATGATTTTACCGGTGTTTTTTTCTGTAATGTCATCAGCCGCCATCCCGGTGACGTCAAATAGCGAGGCAGAATGATTATCTTTAACCATTGAATCGCCACGCTTTGCCGGCCGTTCCTGTTCAGGGGTCCGGCGAATCAGATAACGTTTTGCACCAATATCAAAAATGAAGTCGACCTGGGTAAATGTTGAGGCATCTGCATGATGGGACCGAAGTGATTCTGTATCCTGTCCGCCGCGGGCAGTTTCCCCAAACAACGCAAAGGTCATCGCACTGAAGATCGAGGATTTACCGGACCCGGTGGATCCGTAAATCCCAAATAGCCTAGCACCAAGAGCTTTTTCGAAGTCGATAACTTCTGTGCCGGCATAGGGACCAAATGCACACATAGTCAGTCGAAGCGGTCTCATTGCTTTGCCTCCGCATCCTGAAGTTCATGAAGCTGTGCATCCACAAATGCCATTTCTTCATCAAGCGGGGGGGCACCACGAATCTCCGTTAGGAATGATTTGATGACGTCTTCCGGGCTGTCCAGATGAGCCTCGATGTCATCACCTGTCTCCGGGTCGGCAGCTTTCTGGTCTTGCTCATAGCGAAGCAGAAGTGCATTTGGATAATATTCACGGACTTTCGCCATGGGGTCGACTAAGGCACCATGATCGCTAAGGATTAGCTCAATGAAGTCGTCTGAAGGTGACTTACTTGCATTCTCAAGAAGCTCCTCAAATGCTCCTTTGATCCTGCGCATGTTTCGGTGTGGTTTGAATGGGACCCTTTCGATATTGACGGCGCCATCACCATCAATATCGACCAAAGACATGGTCTTGGTCGTATTGGCCTCATCAAACCCGAATGCTAAAGGGGAGCCGCTATAATGAATGTGGTCAGCCCCAGCGGATTGGGGGCGGTGCAGATGTCCCAACGCGACATAGTGAGCACCCTCGAAAGTGTCCGCAGGTACGGTTTCTACTCCGCCCACGGAAATCTTGCGCTCTACTTCGCTCGTCTGAGCGTTAGTAACAAAGGTATGTGCGACAATGACCCAACGCGCACCGTCTGGTACAGACTTCCTAGCTGCATCAACCTGTGCCTTCATTACATCTGCAGGGGATGCGATGCTGGTGTCATCGAACACTTCCCGTGCCATGAATTCATTCGCAAATGGAAGTGCCGAGAAGGCAACTGGACCATGCTCATCTTCTAAAACCAATGGCGCGTTATCGGCGCGTAAAGGGCCGCTAATCAGGGTGCGATGTTCATCTGCGAGAGTCGACATTGCATCGATCCGGTCGCCTGAATCATGGTTGCCTGCAATTAAAATGAGAGCAGCTTCCGATTGCTCGCGAAGCTGACGGATAAAACGATTAAATTGTTTAACGGCTGACGCCGGTGGTGCAACTCGATCGTAAATATCACCAGCCAATACGATTGCATCTGGTTTATGTTCATAAACGGCTTCGAGAATTTGTCCAAGAATAACCTCATGGTCCTCTTCGAGAGATTGCCCATGCAGAAGCCGACCGATATGTAGATCACTGGTATGAAGCAGTTTCATAACTATTCTCTCTTTGTTACATGACGATCGCCGAGCTGTCTGATTTCTGTGTTTACAAGACGAATATGAGCGCCAGGTGGTCGGTGCTCGTCATGTTCCAGGCGTAACTGCAATAGAACGTAAAACAGCATGGCGCGACGTACTGAGAGAATGGCAGTGCCATTTTCCATTCTGTATTCTTGTTCGATTGTTGCCGACTGCGTTTCGGTTAGATCAGGGTGCGGTGCAAATTTAACATCGGTAAATTCATGCCACTCACCATCCTCCTCAGGATCGATATGGCGTGGTTTTAAGTCCCCAACCTCTGAAATTCTTCCAAGAACAAAATCCAAAAATGCTTCGCGGTCTTCACAGTACGCCCTGACATGCCATCGACGTCCGTTATGGCCAAAGGCATGAGGAGAGATCCACCGCCATCGAGGCTCTGGACTACTCATAGACTGGTAATGAATTTTAATTGCCTGTGCCTCACGGGTCGCCATCAAAATCCAACGCATAATCTCGGGATCTACCTGACGCAGGGGGGATGGCACCGATTCTACTTCTGGAAGTGTGCCAAGGAAGCCGTCATCAAGAAGATGATGCCCGACGAACTCATCCATCGCAGGATCTTTAAAAATTGGCGAGAAACTTTCATCTGCACGGTATGTTTTGGCTGATGAGTCGTATATGGCATTGCCGGGAGCAAGCTTCTGATACAGCTTCAGGTCTGTTGAAGCTTGAGGCTGTGACACACCAAAATGATTGATGATGTCAGCTCGATTGATCCGGCCACTCCAAAACAATCGCGCCTCAATGAAGCGAAGTCTGAATTGGGCTTCCCATTTCTTTGGCACATCCGTTAAGAGAGTGGTATTGTTTTTCATCGCACCATGCTTGACTAAAGTTACTTTATGGGTATAGTTACTTTACTGGAAGGTCTCCGGCTTGTAAATGGGTAACTTTCCTTTTGATTGTATGGTTAAGGTTTAAAACATGGCCCTGTTCAGCATCCTTCATGACGACATTTTTCTCCCTTTCAGTCGGGGGAACAAATATCTTTATGCTGATGCTCTGTGCGACATCTACAACACGTTTTTCAATCAAGAAATAAAAATGCCGCGACGCGGTGATGTCGTAAAATTGATATATGTACGGCTGAAGAAAAATGCCGACCAATGGGTCGATGAGGGGGAGAAATACCTTACCTTCGATGACATCTCCGTTCGTGGCAAGCGAGTGAAACGCCGTCTCGGAATACGAAAGCGTAAAAATGAGGCTGATGTAACAGACGCGGCCTTGCAGAGGGCAAACCATATGTTTGTCCGACTGACCAATTGTGGTTGGCTAGAACAGACTGGGCGTGCAGGTCATGAAACTGTAGATATGCCCATAGGCGCTATGCGGCTTATCAAAAGCCTAGTTGATATCCGTAAAGGTTTCTCACCTCAGCTCGGTGGTTTGCTGGCGCAAGCTCGCACCACGCTGGAGGGTGTTGCCGGAAATCCGGTCGAGCTCGGTTCCTCTTTGAACAAATCGGCGAGTGATATCGTGAATTTTTCTATGTCCATGCGCATGGTTTTGACTGTCCTTCGGGATATCGAAAAGGAAATCCTTCAAAGCAAAACCGCCAAGGAACGCGCCGGCCTGTTTTTTGATAAATATGTTGGCATGGTGCTGAGGGATTTTGAAGCCCTCCACTCGACGTCCCATCCTTATGCCCACCGGATGAAGATTATATCGTCCGTCAACAAGCTCGAAGCCGATGGCATGGCCCTTCGTCATATTGCTCAGGCTTATCTGGAGACGCGCGTAGTCTCTACTGAAACAACGGAAGACGAAGCTTTAGAGGCTGTTTTGGAGGACATTGCACAAGTTCGCCTGGGCATTGACCGTATCGAAGAGTTTTTTCAGGAAATCCAAGGTTTTGGACGTTCGTTAGCTGCGCGCCTGGCGAACATGGCACGTTATTCCAGTTCAACAAGCAACAAAAACCAGGCTGAGCTGGTAAAGCTCATCAACCGTATCGAGCAAGCATCCGATTCTGGTGCACTGAAGCATGCTGAAGTCAACTTTTCAATCGAAGCTCGTCCACCTAACATGGCGGCATGGTTGATGTCAGAGCCTCGACATAACCGTACTCCTATTGGAAAACGGAAGATCTCAGAGAAGCCAAAAGATCCAATCGTCGAGTTTCTTGATGATTTGCTGACGCAATTTGCTTTGAGGGTGAATGTCACACCCCAAAAAATGGTGAGTTATCTCGATATGCGTGTCCGTCCAGGTGAAGAAATCGACGCCAGGACGCTGTCGGTGCACAGCATCGACGATTTGTTGGCGGTTTTGACCATTAACGACCGATCAATCGGCCGAACAACGGATAAGCCGTCATCTATCTCTGATGAATTCTTCATATACCGCACGCCGGAAAATGAAAATGAATTCGTGGAGAACGATTGGGCCCGATATAAAAATTTTTCCGTTCGTAGAAAACAGGTTCAAGCTAATGATTGAAGAACTTCCCGTTATTCAACAGCTCTCGGAGGCACGCCAAGAAACGCTTCGCGACATCATCGCGACGCTTTTACGCGATCAATTCATCTTTATTGGTGACCGGGGAACGCACGGTTATGACGATCTTCTGGACAGTATCAAGATTCAAGATTTTCTGGATTCATACTTCTATATGTCCGGGCGCACCTTCCATTATCACGAAGGTGAAAAATGGGCGGGTGTCATTCCAGACGAAACGTCTTCGAAATGGCAGAAGATGAAACTGGATGAAACTCAGCTGCTTCTCGTTCTAGCGGTGATGTACAACGAGCTCATTGAGAAGGGGAGTATTGATGAGCGCGCTGTGGCCTTCACCATCTACAGCGATATTGTCGATCGTTTTATTGAGATTATTGGCGGCAAGGAAGCTCCGGAAAAGTGGCAGCGTCAAATCATCAAGACGCTTGAGCTGTTTCAGACGCGACGCATTGTGAAGCTTGTGCCGCATGAGGAAAGCGAGGATTTCGACGTGGAGATCCGCGGTATGGTTCCCATCTTGTGCGCCGGCGAAACACAGGCGCGTTTAAAGATGTTTCTTGATAGCGCTGAAGCCAAAGCGTCTCAGGGACAGCAAGCTCCCGCCAATGACTTGAACGACAACGCGGTCCCGAATCATAACCCGGCCGAAGCACAGGAGATTGATCAGCAATGAGCATGAGCCTATCCCGGATTTCCTCACTGAATTGGCATTCCTATGGTCCAATTGATGTCGATTTGTATGGCTCTACAGCCTTTCTCGGTCGCAACCAAACTGGTAAATCAACTATGCTTGATCTGCTGCAATTCATCATTGCGGGCGGTGATGAGCAGCTGTGTCGTTTCAACGCCGCGTCAGGCGGTTCCAGCGGCGGGTCCGGTCGCGGGCGAACGGCGAAAAGCTACATCCTTTGCGAAGTGGACGACCAAAAATATCTGCGAGATGAAGACACTATTTCCTATATGTCGGCCACGTATATGGATCCGGAAAATAAGCGGCACCCCATTTCTATTGGTTTGGTTGTCGAAGTGCGCCTTTCGGGGCCGAAAGATATTGTCGGCTTATTCATCGCTGAGGGGCACGTCGTCAGTAAAGATGATTTTATGGAGCGTGACGAAGAGGGGGATCTTGTCGTTCGCGCACCAGATGAATTCTTCATGGATGTCGAAAGGAAGTGCCTAGAGGGCGGTGGGCAATATCAGCAATTTGATAAGTCCATGCCGTTCATTCGTTCCTATATGAAAGTCTTGTCAAACGGACGGAATTATAGGGAGCATGAAATCCGCCGAATTTTTCGTGCAAATCGGCAATCGATTTCTTACGAGAAGATCCCCAGCTCGACGAAATTTGTACGCGATTTTATGTTGGAAGAACGCCAGATGCGCATTGGTAGCTTGCGTGATCACATTCAAGATTGGCGCTTCATTAAAAAGAACATCGACAGCGTCATCGCTCGATTGGACGACCTTAGGCCCGTTCAACGTGAAGGCGTGAAATTCTATAAAGCTCTAGAAGATCTCAGCGTATTTTCCGTTATTGGCCCGCTGGCCAAATATCGGTACCACCGCCATGCTTTTCTGAAGACCCGGGAGGATATCCAGCGCCACATAACGGCGCTCAATAACATCAGTCAGGAAATTGAAGATTATGACGAACACATAGGGAAACTCAGGGAAGAAGAAGAGCGTATTCGCGTCCTTATCAACGCCGATGGTGTCGAGGACAAGAAAAACAACCTTTACCAACAAATAAAGCTGGTCCAGGCTGAAGATGCAAACAGCCGCCGTGTATTAAGCGATGTTTACCAGTCCGTCGCTGCTGCGGTAAATCTTATTCCACAGCATCCAGATCTTACTGGGTATGGTGATTTGATTGCGATTATCCAAAAAATCAAGTCCGCGACCCACGGAATGATCGTTCCTGAATGGCCACAAAATCCTACAGAAATGCAGGATTTGTTGGTCGAGCTTGCTCAATCAGCGGCTAAGGTTTCAGAAGGTCTGAAAGCAGCATACCAACAGTGTGCCGGTGATGTTCACACCATCACTCGTCAAGTAGAAGACTTACGTTCAGATTTATTCAGTGCACGCGCAGGCCAAGTATCGGTCAACAAAAGCGTTCAGTCATATCTAGATGCCCTTAACGACAAGGATATTCCATATCGTCTTCTGTTTGAACAAACGGAAGTTCTTGATCCTGAGTGGCAGGTCAGTGCAGAAGCCATTCTGGGATGGGATCGTGAGGCGGTTTTTGTCAGCGATGAAGATTATCGTCTCGCTCTTAAAATCTTGCGCCACGACCATCGCCGAGGATTTAAAATGGTCAAACTGATCAGTATCCGCAAACTTGATCTGAATAATCTCACGCCACGACCAGGAACGTTAGCCACCGTTCTGAGCAGTGATGATCCATATATCATGGCTTACATCATTCGCTCCCTGGGCGGTATTCATATGGCCAAGATGCAAGATGAAATGTCCAACTATACGCGCGCTGTGACCCAGACCGTGGTTGACGGTGACATTGTCGTTACATTCGATGATGGGAAAAGTAACAGCAACCGCTACGTAGATACTCTGAAACTCGGCAAGGGCGCTGCTGCAAGTAATGCCAAACGCCTTGAAAAAACGCTAAGCGGCCTTGAGGCCCAGGAAGCAGATTTCATATCCACCTTGTCCGATCTGGACGTTGCTCGCAAACATATCGACCACTTGATGCCCGGCGTGGCCCCTTGGGAGGGGGTGGATCTCTATAAAACACAAAGCGAAATTATTGAAGCTGATGAAAAGATAAGAGGTCTTGAAGCGCAAATCACAAGTATCGACTTCACCATCGACCCGAAGCTGCAAAATGAACTCGAAGATGCCATTGCACTGAAAGACGAGGCAAAGTCTGAACGTAAAGTCCTGGAGGATAAAGCTAAAAAAATTGAATGGGAGGCCGAAAAAGCGGAAGAGGCTTTGAGCCTAGGTCCGAATGCGCCGGGAAGTCTTGCAGCTTTACGGATAACGCGGGCAGGCATGTTCGAGGCCGTCGGCAGGTATATGGATGATTTTTCCACCGCGATTGCGGACATCAATATTCGTTATGCCATGTTGATCCCGGAAGCTGAGCGTGGAAAGCCCAGGCACAACACTATTGCTGAAAAGGCGAGCGGGAAAGCGATACAGGCAAAACAAGACTATGAGGTTTTGAGCGTGGATATTCATAACGCTGTCACCAATTATCTGTACCATTACAAGATTTCCGAAAGCTTCGACCGGGAATCCAATGTCAGCAAAATCCTCGAATATGTCGACCAGCAAATCGAAGACCTTGAGCAAAACGTGCTGGTGCAATACCAGGAGGAAGCAAAGGAAGCTGAGATCAAGGTTTCTCAGTTCATGCGAAACAACTTCCTCAACGAACTGCGTGATGCCATTGACCGTGCTAAGGAAAGCATTGGTGATTTGAACACAAATCTGAAAACGCGGCCATTTCTCAACGAGAACTACTACCACTATACGATGGAGTACAATCAGAGTTACCGGCCAATAATTGACTTGATGAACTACGTCCGGGAAAATATTGATCTGGATCTTCCGCTCTTCGGGGCCGTACAAGATGGTCATCCCTATGCAGAGGCATTGAGGATTGTGGAGGAAATCTTGCTGGATCCGGACGTGGATTTCTCTCTTTACGAAGACTATCGCAACTATCTCGAATTCAAGATTGAGGTGGTGGACCGCGTAACTGGCCGCAAAAGCGATATCACCAGAGCGAGCAGTAAGAAATCTGGTGGTGAAAACCAGACACCATTCTACGTATCGGTCGGCGCTGCTCTGGTTTCCGCATATTACGGCAGCAGCGCTGAGCGTTTTGACACGTTTGGGGTAGCCCTATTTGATGAAGCCTTCTCCAAAATGGATGGTGTTGTTCAACGTCAGGTTTTGCGCTTCTATGACGATATTGGCCTTCAAGCCATCATCGGTGCGCCGGAAGACAAGCGAGCTTCGATAATGGAAGTTATGGACGGCTTCGTGAGTATTCAAAAGCGCGGAGACGATTCATATGCCAATTGCATGGCTGTAAGCGATCGTGCGCGTGAAGCTTTTGCTATAGCAAACCCTTCCAACATACCCGAAGAGGAATTGCGGACGATGATGGGGGATAGGGAGGCTGTTCCCGTACAATGAGTAGGAAGGTCTTTACCCGCGTCAAGGCGGCGGTATCCGATATCTTAGACCGGCTTGATGCAAATCCGGATGCGTTTGCCCTATGGGCAACGCTTGATTTCAAAGGACTCAGTATCCGTGACAATGATCGCGAAGTTCTTATTCTGGAAGGTCTTGAAAAAAGGGATTTGCTCGTCGTCAATACGCGCGCTGATCAAACAGTGCGCATTAAGCTCAAGAATGCTGCTGAAGTTTATCAATACATGAATAGGTCTCCGGCATCGGTGATGGCCGACGATCAGATTGAGATGGTCAAGGGTACTCATGGATATGAGCTTTTCGCCAAAGCATTAGAGAATATGTTTTCCAATTGGCGAAAAAACAAAAAGGGGAAGTTCAATAAGTCTCCAAGATTTTCTGCCAAAGATGCTGAAGATCTCGTTCGTGCTATTACGCTTGCTAAAGCCATTTCTTCTAACGATCTGCAGACCGATTATAGAACCCTGTCTACGCATGTAGGATTGGACTCTAAGGCATTGGAGCAATGTGAAAACAGTGTTTCCGCGTTGTTGCATGTTATGGATGATTTTCCAGATGATATCCCTGCACGCGAGCACATTGGCATGTATGGAGTTGAAAAGCTTCCTCATCCCATCGTTATTTCAGGAGAGACCAACTTACAAAACCCAGATAAGCAACTTCTATATGTTGGTTATCACCCGGATGATGCATTTCACCTTTCTGCGCCAAATGCGGAATATATCCTGACCATTGAAAACTGGGTGTCTTTCGTCCGGTATGCCGACGAGGTAAATGACGATGCTCGTGGTTTGATTGTCTATACCGGTGGGTATCCAAGCCCTAGTCTCACTCGTGTTCTTGAAAGCATTTATCGAATGCATGACATACCGTTCTATCATTGGGGTGATGTCGATAGCGGTGGATTATATATTGCGCACTCAATCCAACTCGCGATTAAAAGTGCTGGTGGCATGCTCCGCCTCCACCTTATGGATGAGGAGACTGTCCGCAAATATGGACGCCCAGGAAAGCCTTCACGTTATCCACAAAAAGTTGATGATAATCCCGATATTGCGGATGCCTGGAGGCGTCTTGCCGACAAAGAACCGCTTGTCCTCGAGCAGGAAATGGTGGCGCCAGTTTCTCCTCTATAATGCACTCACTTAGGATTTTTCAGCATCTTCTTTCTACAAAGTTAGGGCTGCTATGCGGTCGAAAACATAGTGTAAGTAATTCCTGAAGAGGATTTGGAAATCCTCGGCCATTTGGTGCAAATTCTTGAGAACTTTCAAAGCAGAAATTCTTCACAAAAATAGTGCGTGACATCCGGTACGCCATTCAAAAAACTCATTCAAACACGTTCAAAAATAACGCAGGTAAGCACACCAAGAGGGTGCGCAATACGATTCTCAGAACAATATCTTCCTTGCACGGAGGCGAAGCCGACAATGCAAGGGCCCCCGGAGGGCGCAATAGGACCTTTAAGAAAACGAGTATCCTTTTCTTAAAGATTGCGCGCTTCCAGCGAGGCCCCACAGGGGGAAGAAATTGAACATGAGAACAGTCGAAGCACACGTCGATATCAACCATTACAGCACTTGCCAAAAGGAGTTTGGCAAGCCTTTAAAGGGAGAGGCGTGTGTCCGTGCTATTGCCAACATCAACTATTCCATCCGTGGTGCAAATGGCGCTGAAAGTATCGAAGTTGGCGTTCCTATGTTCGGCATGACAGTCACCGGTACGATGAAAATGCGCATCGGACTAGACGTCAACAGGTCCCAAAAACGTGTCATGGAAAAATGGATCGTTACGTTCCCAAATGAAGCTTCAGAAGATCAATGCCGCTACATAGCAAAAACTTTTCTGGAAGAATTCATTGTAGACAGTGAAGCTCTGGGTCGATGTGATTTTCATTTTAAGCCCGGAAATTATCATGGCCATATGCACTTGATCGACGGTTTGGAAACTCTTGCTTCAGCCAAAGCACGAGCAGCAGAAAGAGATGCCGAAAGAACGGACGGGAAGAAAACACGTGTGCGCAGACGAAACCAACTTCGGTTTAAGGAACTGTACTTTCGAGAACCCAGAACCCTGAGTCCCGACGATCCAGGTGTTAAAATGAAAAGCCATCTTAAGAAAAAATGGGCAGACCACGTTAATGCGTGTTGCCTAAAATTTGGGATAAATGTGCATTTTGAACACCGGTCACGTAAGGAACGTGGGCTGCCTGGAAAAGGCACAATTCACCTTGGCCCACAAAATCATGCGATGATGACAAAGCTACATAACGCAGAGATTCATGAAATGTGTACTGGGGTTATATCTGACATTAATCCTCGATTAATCGACGCAGCGGAACGTGCAATGTGCATGATCGACAAGAATAGAGAAATTCTTGCCGAACGTGAACGCATTCAAAAGGAATGGTCCTCGTCGGAGAAAATCACCACCGAATGGATAAATGATGCACGGCGAAACATTTCCGTAACGACGGAGCACGTTAACGAAAATAATCAGCATTATAAAACAAAAGCAGAGAACTCAGAGGAAGTGATAATCCAAATGGATTTGTTTGATGAAAACCGCGAACACAATGTCTCAGAGAATGTTTTGGAAGCCTTTGGCATTGACGCAAAGCCGAAATCGAACGGATCAAAAGCAGCTCACGTTCCATCTGTTTTTGAGAATATTGAAATCCAGAAAAAAGCCCAACAAGTTATAAGGCCCTTAAAGGGTAAAAATCGTGTTGATCACAAAAAAGGGTTTTATGATGCAATCCATTTGCTCGGGAAATCACTTATCAAACGTGATCGGAGAAATGCAAGAAAAGCACTCCTGCGTGCTTCGTATCACTGCAGTGGCGCATATGGAATCACGGAAATACACGATAAGAAGAACTTTATCCGTAACCGTCTAGCGGCTCCGGTAAAAGATCTACTTGATAAGTTTGTCGCAAGACTCCGGAAGTCTACTCGCGAACGAATATACCGCGCAAAACCACGTTAACGAGGTTAAGGTCTCGGTTCCCACCTCCCGCGTCATTCTTTGAACGCGGGAGGCGGTTCTCCCTCGATATATAAGAGGGAGGAAAAATGACATCTTCCAAAAAAATTGAAGTGGGTGACATAGTCCTTTGCCGGTTTCCGTCTGAAGAGAGACCGGGGATGCCCGGGGCAAAAATGCGCCCATGTTTAGTCGTTAAGGTACGTCGAAAAACCCAGTTTACACGTGGCGCCATTGAAGTCGTGTATGGCACATCAGTTTCTAAGAAGAAACCTGGCACTGCCATTCGCGTAACTTCTCAGCAGGACCTAGAGTCTGCTGGTTTGCGAAAACCATCGAAATTTCTCATGGGGAAAAGAGCTCATGTTCCCATCAAAGGGAACTTCATGGGTTCACGCATTGGTCGACTCCCTGATCATTACCTCCCGCACATTCAAAAACATCTAAATCAAGAAACAAACTCTGAACGGCTAAGTGCACGGCGTTTTGGACGAAAGCAGCAGCCGTCTAATTGGACAACTTCGTCCGAACTATTGAAGGAATTTCAACATGCTTAATGAACTTAGTCTTGCCGACATTCTGAACGCTGCTACTCAGCTTGCTGTAGCAGATATTTCAAAGTCGCCAAGCGTACATATCAAGACAAGCGTTCACGACGCTTGTGAAGCATTGATCGATGCTGGACTTGTTCCCATCGATGTCGCCCCTGAAGTGTGGCGGTGTTGTGATGAGACACAGCAGCACACGATTGATGCCTTGCGCACATATCTCAACAGCCAGTGATTTCAAAACAACCCCTGCAGTTTTCTGTCGGGGTTGTTCCTTTTTAATACATCCAATTAGGAGAAGAATTATGAATTTCGAAGATCTAGAAAACTTGACACTTGAAACTCTTATCACCCGACACCGGCAGCGTTTTGATCTGCGGTATTCAATACAGAGTGACCTTAAAAGTGTGGAATGCGATTCCTCTGACCCTGCTGATGGTCGAGTAGTCAAAGACGAATTCGTCAGCTGGGTGTTTATTACATTCGAGGACCGTGAGCAGAATATTTCACAAGTGATCCTAACAGGCGTTCGGCCTGACGGCTATGTCGGCACAAGCCCTGTTGTTCATTACAATCGAGAACAAGGCTGGGTCGTCACTCAAAGCGGTTCTTTTTATATGCTCAGTGGTGCAGCCGGTGAGGTGCCTTCGGACATCTCTAGAGTTATGTTCATCGCAGGGCTCTTTAATGCCTGGGGCATCGGCCAAGTCCTCGGCATGCCTCCAGTCTTTTTTTAAACACAAAAACTAAACTCTTGAATCTGCAATATGCGCTGATTGAAGTGATACGTGACTGTTCCGTGTTGGCACATCATTGAGCTGCCAATGCGGAACTAGCACGCACAGGGTTGTTGAAATAATAGAAATGACAGGGTGTTTAGCTTTCATTTTTTTTGTTTTTTTGACAATTCGACTTCTTTGCATTTCGGCAGATTTCTAAACCAATCTGCGGACTTGCTTGTCAACAAATTCTGCTTCTCCCATCTTCCAAATAAAAAAACACCTGACGACGTTGGTTTTATTTCGAGCGGTCATATAACTAACCATCAAACAATTTCATAAACTACACGGAGAATGTAGATGTCCCCACAAAAAATCTCTTTATATGTCAAAGCAACATACACAGCCCAAATGACAGGAGTAGACACAAAAACCGTTGTGTCTTGGATAAGGCGTGGAGACTTGCGCGGTAAAAAAATGGGGGATGTATGGCAAGTATGGAGGGAAGATCATATACGATTAATTGACCCTAATGACACTTTTGGAGCACGCAATACAACACAAAACAAGAACCTAGATGCTGTCCGAGCAAAGCAACACTTGGAACAACTTTTATCAGAGGTGGCATAATGGGAATCTATAAGCGCGGTAACATTTGTTACGTTCGTTTCCAAGTGAACGGAAAGATTTTTAACTTTTCTGCAGGCACTACCGATGAAGAGGAAGCTCGAAAACTTGAGAAAGTTATTAAAAAACGAGAGCAAGATAAAATACGTGGCATTGTCGAGGACATGCCGCTAGCAGATGCTATCGCCATCTTTGTTCGGCACATGAATGACGGTCGGACAAAATACAAACAAAGCTCAATCACACGCTACAAAACATCTTTTAAACAAATTGCCTGTTACCTTTCTGATGAGATGCTTAGTAGCGTTGATAAAGATTGGGTCGCTGGGTATGTAGCTTACAGGCGTGCGGAGAAAGAGGAGATCAGTAATAGAACGCTGCGACGGGACCTTGACGCTCTGAGTCTTGTCTTTCAGCACATGAAAGATGAACACGGGGCAATCGAACACAATCCTGTTCGCAAGTATGATGTGAACAAGTGCTTGCAAACAGCTAAAGTAGAAATCCGCATACCTTCCCACAGTGAAATCCAGATGATCATCGACGACATAGGACCGATGCTAGGCCGGTTAACGGCATTTCAAGCTTTAACCGGATTGCGCCAACAAGAGGCTTTGCAACTAGAGTGGCGTGATGTCCTCCTGGATCGAGGACGGATCATTATTCCAAAGAGCAAAAGTTCATCGCCGAGAACTGTTTTTTTGTTCAAATCAGCCAAGAAGATTCTTCAAGACCTTCCAAGGTCGCCGAAAGGTGATTTTGTTTTCTGGCATGGAGATGGGCATCGTTATAAACGTTTTGCCAATCAATGGAAAAGCTTTACGAAGCGACTAGGTTTGCCTGTGCGAGATCACGATCTCAGACACTTTTATGCTCATCTATATTTGATGAAGGGCGGGACGCTTCATGGCCTTAAAGAACAGTTGGGTCACAAATGGTTTGAGACGACCCTGCAGTATGCACACTTGAGCAATGAGCACATTGAAAGTGAGATGGAGCGTATGGGTGAATATCAACCTGACAAGAAGCCCAACGTTGATGTGAAGTTTGAATTTCCCAAAAAATGGAAATACAAGCAGCAATATCATCCAGGGTGGCCGAAATGACCAGCCTCTTCTTATAAAACCTACTCCAAAAGCCCTCGCTGATCTCATCGGGGGCTTTTTTATGTCGGCACGTGGTTGTTACAAAGTTGATACACCCCTGGCTCTGACTAAAACCGCAAATTATCATGTGTTTCCAATGCACTTAACCTGGGCAAGGGGAGTGCGCATGGGAATAAGGGAAATTGGACCCGCTACATTGTTGTTACACTACAAAAGGTCCTGAAGGTTTCATTCAGTTTACGATTGTTTCAACGTGCTGATTTTTAAGGAGAAATGGCGGAGAGAGAGGGATTCGAACCCTCGGTACCCGTGAAGGCACAACGGTTTTCGAGACCGATTAAAGTGCGTTGTTGGTCAGGCCTGTTGTATTAAAATATAATGAAAACAACACTTTGTATGGTCTGCGGTGGTTGTAGATGGTAAAAGGTAATGTATTATTTTTGCATGAAACTTGCACGAAGCGCGTCCCTCGATTGCATCAAGTGCATTCACCATCTTCAGCCTCAAACTGCCATCGGTCAAGTGCTGAGTGAGGTGGCGGATAGCCTCAGAGGAAGTGGGACGGCGAGTTGGGCCGACCTATCCAGGGGCGTTGCGCGGGGGGGGGCGCATGAAGGGGGAGCGGAAAACCGGAAAGACCGGGTTGCGGCGAATGGAAGGCCTTCCACTACTGCCGTTCTTTCTTGGCCGTATCAATCACCGCATCAACGCGACCAATAAGTTTTTCAAGCCCATCCACGTCGGGCATTCCGCCTGCAAACTCATCTGAGTTTGAATGCCCTTCAAGGAAACGGGATGTGTCGTCCTGTAATGCAACGATTTCATCCGCCAATTCGTTCGACCAGTTAACTTTGGTCAGGGCACCGAGGCGAACTTGCTCATCCCATCTCTGAACAACGCCTTTAAACAGGTGAAAAATGACCACCACCTCAAGTGTTCGACGCAACGCTCCCGCGCCGCTTCTGACGTAATCGACGCTCTCGCTACCCGTGACCTTTTTTGCCTTCGCCAAGAAATCCTTGGCCTTCGTTGTTTTGCGGTACTCCCTGGTATTGGCCGGGATATCCCCCAAATTCACATACCCAGGCACGCCCACTCGGCGTTCCACCCAATGCCGCTCGAAGGGTATCGCGGCATTCTCCGCATGGTCAGAGAGAAGCGTCAAAAACACGAGGTCATGGGTAAAAACGATCACCTGCCTCCTGGTCGCTTCATCGGCCAAACGGATGGCAATTTTTCGCTTCCGTTGATGATCCATCGACGTGACTGGATCGTCAAGAATGACGGCGGCACTGTCCGGATTAAGATTTACCTCCGTCAGAAAATCGGCGAGGGCCAATGCCCGCTGTTCACCTTCACTGAAAATGTCCTCGGGACGGTGCCCACCTTGAACCTTCAGCCCCCGCAAGGTCTGTCCGGCACTGCCTCTGGTTTTCAGTTCATAGGGCAGTGAACAGTCAAGAAGCCCGCATTCGTGATCCAGGCGCTCCCGATACGCCCCTTCGACATGCGTCTGAAACAAACTTCTTTGCTTATCGGTCAGGAAGCGCGTGTTCAGGCCTGAACGCTTTTGGGCATTGGCCGCCTTTAGCCATTTCAAATCCTCAACGTAGGACACGACATCCGCGATATTTATGCTCAGGACTTGGCGCTGTCTCAACTCGATATACTCTGCCTTCAGCTTTGCCAAGACCTCTTCAAATTTTCCATCACGCAGGGCCTTTTCCTGGTCCTCTATTTTTGCAACGGCATCACTCAGCAACTTGGCGGGGGGCAACAACTCCTCATTCGGCATCGATCCCGCCGAGTTGGTATCCAAAGCGGTTACAATCCCATCTCTGCGCTTGGTCAAGGCATCCGACACTTCATCTAACGCTGCGACAAGTTCGGGATCGATCTTGGAAAGATCGGAACGAATGCGGCTCTCTGCTGGCAGTAACGTCAGATCCAACTCGCCGAGGGACTTGATCCGGGCGTTGATCTGATCGTCCACGGCCAACATTGCCTGCCTAGCCGCATCATCCAGGAAAGCCCACATTCGCCGAATCAAAGTAGCAGAGGGCTCGTCCAGGGGGCGGTGGCACAACAGGCACGGCTCTCCCGACTGGGGGTAGGTTTCCTTTTCTGCCTGTCCTAAGTCGCGGCTGGCCTCGACAAAGGCATCCCATTTCTCCGTCCCTGTTTGTTTTAAATCCGAATGCTTTACCGCCTCGGCCCCGGCTTCAACTGCCTTGACAGTGGTTGCGGCCTGTTCGGCCAACAGCCCAAGTCCTGACTTGCAAGCCTCCTCGCTGATTTTTGGTAAGAAAGTAGCGATACTGGATTGAATTGAAGCGATGTCTGCTTTAGCAGCCGACAATGACTTCAATGCCTCGGCTGAGGATTTGGCCGCAGCCTCCTTCTCTTGCCGGGCAACCTCTTCCAGACGCTCCAATTCGGCTTTGCCGAATGTCGCACGTCCTCTCAGGGGGGCTATCTCTGTCTCGGAGCTAAGCTGTGCGATTTCATCCGCTACTGGGCCTGACTCAATAAAGAGCTTTCCAAAGTCGTTGGGATTTGTGCGTGCCTCTATTGCCGCATCAAGTTTCTTGCTAATAAGACCGATTACACGCCCCATCTCATCAAAAACATCAAACCCGACGGGTTGAAAGCCCAGAGTATTTTCCTGCGCGAGATGAATGCGAGCTGAGGAGGAGTCAAAAACACTTATTCTCTGAAGATCGTCATTTTCATCCTCAAAAGCAAAGTGAATGGTTTCGGCGCTTCCCCCTCTATCCAGGATAATTTCCATCGAAGCTGGAGAGTGAGTAGGAGTTGCGTCGTAGACGTTTCCGAATATGTTTTGATTTGAACGGCTGAAACACGCTGCGGATAACGCCCTGGCAAACCCGCTTTTCCCTGCGCCATTGTGCCCATATATGACGGTCAACCCCGGCCCGAAAGTTAGGGCCGATGTTTCCGGAATTGCATTTACACCTTTAAGAGCCTTCATCTCTTGAAGCTGAAGCACTCCAATGGCAACGGCATTGGCCCGCCCCGTCACCGAAGACGGAATGGCTGGCAGCTCCTCGGTCCCTTTATCGAGCTTGGCGGCGCGCAGAAAAAGTCTGTATGCTTCGTCAATCCGATCATCGCTAAGCTCACCATCCCTCACGGCATGTGAAACGGCAAAGCGTTGCCAATCAGGCAATGCCTTTCCCCAGGCCTCCAGCTCTTGCCAAATCGTGGATGCCGCAACGTCCTCAGAGATAACCTCTGCGTCCAGAAATATATCACCTGGATCTACGACATCAGCCACATCTGCCCCCTTGGTTGCCCAGTCATCAACATCTTGAATGTCTTTGTGAGAAGCCGGGCTCCCTCAATACTCCCTACCATTGGGGTAGCAACATACAACAAGGCAGTCAACGATAAGATGTGCAGTATCTCCAAGGGGCATGTAATGTCACGCCCCGAGAATTGACATTTACCCTGAACATCATGGCATCAGCGCCTGCGCCACAGCCTCCGGCAACACAAAACTCCCTGCCGCGATCAAGCGAACAGGGAGTCAAGTGTCGGTGGTTGCGGGGGCATGCTAGCATCAAGAGCCTACAATTATCACTCGAGTATAAGAACGGCTAAAAACTCTCGGATTCCGAACGTTTTTACGTATTTCTGGAAACCAGAAATTCAATGCCAGCTTTGCCCTTAGTTCCGGACATGTTGGCAAGGTGAGTAATATGCGTAAAAATAGCCATTTTTGCCCTTGATGCATTACGACAGTAGATGCGTCCTGGAGAACCTTTCGCAAGCGTAGTGATGGCTGGATTTCTACCGATCTGTCTAGCTATGCCCGTTTTTGTCGAGTTTGAGCTGTCCCGTCGAACACGGTGTCGAACATCAGGCTTAAGAGGTCCATCAAGCCCAAGGCATTTCCAGTCGTAGCACCTTTGTTTTTGACAAGTGCTTGTTTGTAGACGTCTGCCGGAAGGGAGCAGACCACACAATTGGAATTCGCAATCACGGATTTAACGTGTTCAGCCCCCAAACCAACGGCACGGTCCACAAATCCATCGCCGCACTCCAAAGGGGTGATGGTGGTGCTGTCTAAGTGGTTTTGAATACCCACGGCTTGGCCACTAACCAAGAAGAAAATGTCGTCGCGTCGCCCTCCGCCCATGCGGATGGTCGAACCTGACATGATTAAGCGGCACGTCATGCGCTTTTGCAATTCACGCTTCAACGCGTTGGACATGTCGCGCATGGCCGGGACTTTGATCGTTGCCAACTTGGTGAACGAATCACGTTGTTTGATGACTTTTGCTTTGCCGTTGATCAGTTGGGCCATGACACCCTCCGCTTGTCTAAATGATCCACTCGTGAGCCCTGCGGCCCTCTCTTGAATCTATTTAGCGCCCAATCCGGGGGAACATCAACGGTGCTGCGATTTCTGAGATGTTTCTGAGTTTATGGTTAAATATCAGTAAGTTATAGAGAAAAATAATGAGGCTTGCAGGTCTGCCCAAGCCTGTTTAAGAACACTCACCCCGAAACAAGGACCATTCCTCGCAGATCGCGCCGTTCGGCAGGTGGCAAAGTGTCACTTCATCTTTATCTGTCGTTTTGGTTTCAGTCTTCCCACCCAGCTTTGCGCAATTCATGGAGGCTGGGTTGGCCATCCCGATGGGTGATGATGCAAACTTCAACGTGACGATATTGCCGCCCTCACCGACGCGGACGCGGTCTTCGGTAATATCGATACGCGGCGCTTTGGCTCCGAACAGAGGATAGAGGCGCACGATGGACATCAGCAATCTCTTGGAGGGTTTCAGGCCATCACGATCATAAAGCTGATCCGTGTGAAAACGCACAAAGGTGAGGGTTTGAAAGATCCCGGTTCCGCCAGCCGGTTTGTCTTGAGTATGAAGCACATGAATGTCGTTCGCCACGCGGCCGAGATGACGATACGCATACCGCCCTGTGTCCTCTGAGGCGACTGAGACCCAACCGTCTTCATTCACATTAACGGCTCCACCAAATTGATTGCTTTCAAACGCAGCGCCGACGTCCATGGTAACCGTCATCGGCGGACGATAATCGGCGCTCCAATTTTGAAACGCTTTAATCAAAGTGGGATGGATCGGTTGGTCTTGATATGTGAAACGGGCATTTGCCTCGAACAACCCCACATCGCTACTGAGTGCAGGAGCTGACCACAACAAGATCAGGGCGAGAATGTAGCGCAGCGACAGCCTAGTCATGCGATTGACCTTTCACAGTTTCCACGATGATCAAGACCACCCCAGTGACAACAGAGAGAATTGAAATTCCGCCCCCCAAGGGCACGGACATGTACAGCAGCCAGTGATAGGTCTGCAGCTCCATGCTTCCCACCGCCATTCCGATGAGGGCGATCACCAGCGGACTGATCGCAATCGCGAAACCGACAGCGGCAACGATCCACATGCGCCGTGCCCACATACGTAAAGTCGGTAGAGAAGCTTTATCCATCCGACATCTACTTGGTATCAAAAACCCAGACACCATCCCAATCTGCGGGCGGTGGAGATTTGCGCAATTGAGAAATGCGGTTGAGATAAGCTTGAGCAGCTGTATCTCCGCGCGTTTGGGAAAATACAGTTTCAGCCCCGTCCCAGTCCTGGGCACGATAGGCGAGCAGGCCCGGAGAGAAGTCCTGTATGTCTTGCTCATCCGTCAACAATTCAAACACGCGAACGGGTTCTTGTTTGCCTTTGACGCGGATCAGATCGATTTCGCGCATGGGTAAATCTTTGCCAACCAATTCATGCGTCCGGTCCGACACCAAGATGTGTGTGCCATAGGCTTTGTTGGCCCCTTCCAAACGTGAACCTAAGTTGACCGGGTCCCCCATGACGGTAAAGTTGCGGCTGGCCGTGGAGCCGATGGTGCCGACAATCATGTCGCCACTGGATATGCCAATGCGCAGATCAATTTCGAGCCCATCTGCAGCCGCGCCAAGTTTAGTCCGCACGTCTTCGCGAAACGCATCCAGTCGACGAAGGGCCTCCTGTCCCGCTTTGCACGCCAGTGTGGCATGTGCGTCCGCGTCGCAAAACGGCGGTCCCCAATAGGCCATCACAGCATCACCCATAAACTTATCGACCACACCTTGGTGCATGGAAATGGCGTCCGTCATATGGCCGAAAAAATCATTGACCATGAACACCAGTTCATCTGGCTGCAAGGCTTCGGATATCGACGTAAAGCCTTTGAGGTCGATAAACATCACCGACATTTCGCGCCGCTCGCCGCCGGGGTCGGTGAACTCTGGATGGTCCAAAAGCCCAGAGACAATGCGCGGATCCATATATTTACCGAACGTGTCTTTGATGCGTTCTTTCAAACGCAGCCCGCCCACCATGTCGTTGAAGGCAACGCTCAACCGCCCAATTTCATCTTGGGTGCTGATCTGCACTTCTGTGTCAAGTTGACCGTCCTGGACAGCCTGCGCACCTTGCACCAATTTGCGGACATTGCGCACAATGATGCGGGTCACAAGACCGGCAAATAAAATCGACAAAACCGTCGCCAGAACCGTCAAGGCTGAGTTTACGATGAGCAACTTTTGCTCATCACGATTGACCTTCTGCACAGCTTGGTCTGTGATCGCGGCGAGATGATCGTGCAAGGCCCCAATCGCTGTGCTCAAGTTGTCTTGCTTGGTTTCCAAGTCTGCTTTTAGGCTTTCAAACACGTCATGGTCTTGCATGCCGTGCGCCGTCATCATCCCCACACTGTGCGCTTCAAACGCTTGGTAGTGTGTCTCAATGATGTTGAGGTGCTTGGCGATGTCCTCTTCTTTGGCAAGGCGCAACATTTCGCGAGCATGGTCAAATTTTGCAATGACCTTTGCCACCAGCTTTTGATGACGCCCTTGTTCCTTCGCAAGGGCTTGACGGTCATCTTCATCATCGGGGTTCATGGCCAACACACGTTCCAGCACGACGGCTTGGTCCAAAAAGGCCACGTTGATGTGGCCGACGGCCTGGGTGATGGGCAGGTCGCGTTTGGCGATGACGCGCAACTCTTCACTGATGGTCGCCGTCAGTTGAATGGAATATACCGACACGGCCACCATCAAGGACAAGACGACAGCCGCAATACCAAAAATTTTCTGACCGATGTTGAGATGCATTGTCGCCCCCGTCGCCTAGGGTTGGGCGTAACAGGCGTTGGACATTGTGCGCAATGCCGTCACACGCTGGTTTAAATCGCGCAGCCGTAAAGTGCCGATGATGATGCGGTCAACCAAATAAACTTTGTACTTATCCAACTCATTAATTTGGTCGGCTTCTCGCAAACGGATCTGCACATCCCATCTGCCACCAGGAAAATCAACGACATCCATTTGGATGTCATACCCTCCACCATGATCGACTTCGATGTTGGCATCCGGGTTGGTGAGTTGAAGGCACGCGATAAAATCGTAAACAGGCAGCAGATCTTGGTCCGGCGCATTGAGGGCATAGACGGTATCGTTGGGGACTTTGTAAAACCTCATATCCGCAAAGATGGATGAGGTCTCCTTAATGACTTGGACATCCCCTTTGGCGCTGTCCTTTACCGTCCAAGCCGCTTGGGCTGGGGCAATGCTGCCCACCATCAAGGTCACAGCGATCGCAAATGATCGAAACATGGCGTGCTTCCGATCAGGCCTAGAAGTACAAGAACTGCAAAACGCGTTCGGTCATGCGTTCCAAGCGCCCTGGGAAATTCCATTTTTCCATGCGCACGTCGCCGGACCGGAACTCGGTAAAGAACTTGCCGTTTCTCAAGTGCCAGAACACCGCATCCAAGTTCGACGCCGGTTTGTGCCAAGCTTTGCTGGCTTTCAAATCAGCCAAATGCTTTTGATCCATTTGGGCGTCCGCAGGGTTGGACATATCGACTTTGTCCGATCCATCTTCATAGGTGTAGTTCGGCTTGCGCGGCGTAACCAAGATCAAGACGGACTTGGTGTAGTCCAAAGTGTTTTCGGACGAAAACAGATACTGGACAACCGGAATGTCTTGCAACAGCGGAACACCATCGCGCAGGTTTTCCGTTTCTTTTTCGCTGAGACCGCTGAGCACCAAGGTATCGCCGAACTTCATCGTCACATTTGCGGTGACCGTGTTCTTCGTCGTTTGGGTGAAGTTGTTGAAGCCTGCGTTTGAAGAGCGCCCTTCGATGAAGGCGCGGGCGGCAGTGACTTTCAATTCCACTTCATCCGCGCCCCAGAACTTCGGCGTCACATCCAGCTTCACCCCCACAGGCACGGATTGCACCGCACCTTGAGAGCCCGAAGAGCCAGTGAGTTCGACGTGCAGAACGGCACCGGAAAAAAATTCGGATTTTTTATTGTTCAACGCCACCAAAGTCGGACGGGCCAACACTTCGTTTTTGTCGAAGTTGTCATTGAAGATGTTCAATGAGTAAGACGCCGACAGGGAGAACGACGGATTGACCGTAAACACCGTGGTGCCGGAGTTTGCGCCATAGTGGTTGACGGTGCGGCTGTCGTTCATGCTGAACAATGTGCCGGACAAGGTGGAGGTCAAGCCGCTCAACAGGTTCACACCTTTGGACGTTGCTACGCGTTCTTCGGACCGGATGATCACCACATCGACCAAAGCCATGCTTTTGTGATCGGCTTTGACTTTGGCTTTGGCGTCGGAAGAGACAGAAGATGCAGAGCTGCCATAGGAGCTTGAGCTGTCTGGTTTGATGCCTTCGGACGTGTCGCTGGACCCGAAGATATCCGACGTGCTCTGCACACGGTGCAAGATGGCATCGTTTTCTTCGTGGAATTTCTTCCAATCGTTCATGCGGTTTTTCAGGTGAGATTTGCGAAAACCGTTGACGTTTCCGGCCATGGCATTGAACGCAGCGTATTGGAACTCGGCCTTGTCGGCTTCGCCAGCGGCGGCGTAATAGAGCGCCGCGTCATACGAAATGCTTTCATCGTTGGGGCGAAGCGCGGACGCTTGTTCAATGGCGCCTAGCGCCGTGTCCAGGTCTTGGGCGTAGTAGGACGCGGTCGCAAGTGCGCGCAGAATATCGACGTTGTCGTCGTCATATTGAAGGGCATAAGCGAACGCGTCTTGCGCTTCGCGGTAACGCTGTTCGGAAAAACTGATTTGACCTTGCTGGTAAGCGGCCCAGAAGTTGGACGGGTCGTAGCGCAGTGCCAAGTCGTAGCCGACCTTGGCCATATCCAACTGGCTGGCGTCGCCTTGTGCGGCCATCAAGTGATACGTGAGCCCATTTAAGAAGTGCAGGTGCGGGTTCGCGGGTTCAAACTTCAGCGCCTTGTTGAACGCCTTGGACGCGGCTTGTAGCTCTTTGGCGTCCAGAGCTTCGAGCCCGGCGCGGATCCAAGGATCGTTCAGACGGTCGCTTTCGATGTCCTTGATCATTTCGACGAACTTCGGTTGCGCCGCTTGATCGGCCGTGCTCAACGCCGTCGAGTTCAAGAAGTTTCCGGTCGTCGCCTGACACGCCGTCAAGGTCCCTGCCAAAAACAGTACGGGAAGAATTTTTGTTGAACGGTAAACCATGATGCCCCCAAGGCTCTCGAATTACTGAGTAAAGTCTAATCACTTCACACAACACTATGATGGCAAATCGCCGTCTGGGTCAATGAAACTGGTGTTTCCGGGATGTTTCTGGCGAGAAACACCGTAAACATCCTGGAAATATTTGATTTATCCATCACCCCCACCAATTGTACGGATCGTTTTGAGGCGGGCCACCATCGCACACCCCATCTTGGCGGGATTCGAAGTTACATTGCGGGTGTTCTTTGTTGTACTGAGCCTTGGTGCACCCCTTGTTTGTCCACCAGTCTTGATAATGCTCTTGCACCATTTCATACGTACATGATGGTTTCGGTGGCGATGGCGGTGGCGGCGGTGCAGCTTGGGTATAGCTGGTGGCGAGCACTTCAAAATTCCGCGTTACCGCGCCCGACACGCCATTGACGATGTGACAGTACTTGCCGCCGATGGTCCAACCAACGTGCGTCTGACGTCCGATCATGGTGCGGCACGTGTACATCGCCACGGTTTGGCCTTCCAAATAACTGTATATACGGTTCGTAACATCGAACTTGCCGTCGGACTTATCGATATTGATGCGGCCCGTGACCACGGCGGACGACGGCAGGTACCCGCGCCCGGACGGTTGCCAGAACACATCCGTCGCATCCTGAAGCACATCGTAATACCCCCCCGTATATTTCTGTGTGCCTTCGGAATATACGCACAGGTTGTTGTTCACGACCACGCCTGGAATGTACATGGTGACGCTCGTATTCTGTGGTTGCGTTTGCACCCGACAGGCGAACCATTTGGGTTCTTTCGAAACCTGCAGGTTGGGCAATGCGTTTTTCGCCGCCAACGCATAATCGTCGTCAATGATCGGCGTGCCATCTGTCAACACGATCGGTGGCAAATGTTGAACGGGTGGCGGCGGTGGATTTGGCGCGCCAGGCACAGGCATGGAGGCCAAACCAACGGCGCCGGACGCCAAACGCGGCACCCCCTGATAGCCTGTCTGCATCCCTAAGCGATAGCAAAAAGACTTCTTCCCAGATTCGACACAGGCTTGCTTGCCCGCAGCCAAATCATTGGTATTGGCTGCCAACTTGGACTGAATCCCAGCCCAAGCCGTCACCCACGTGTTGATGGCCGACGTTGATTGCTCGTCCGGGGTAAAGGCTTTGTCCTTGGCGTTGCCGGAATAGGTTGCCCAGTTCACCCCGGCTTTGGGGTTCAAGGGCATCATCAACATGTTCCATGGGTCTGGGAATTTGACGCCAGCGCGAACCTTCACATTGTCATATGATTGACCGCCTGCCGTATTGAACAGCGTCAATCCACCCACGGTTTGAGTTGTTGCGAACCATTGAGAGGCATCGCCGGAATCACATGTCACGTAACCCATATAGAGCGCTACTGCAGCCGATTCATCGTCAAGGTAGCCCAAACATTTGTTGGGGTATGTGCGGCTGGCAAACCGACGCCGACCAAGATCATCCACGAAATAATCGAACAGATCGTAGCCCTGTGTATATCGGTACTCCTCTTTGTCATATTTGGCCCGCGTGTCGCAACTGACGAACGCAGCCCCCCCTCCGTCATCGCTCTTGCCAAAACATTTGCTGACAAGGCGGGGGCTGGAAGCGCTACCATCATCATCCTCGCTGAGTGTGACGTTCATCATCGGGAAGGATTTTTTAATTGGTAAACCGACCTTGTGGAAAACGGCTTTAACGGGGTCAGCAACACGGAACACACCCGTATTGGCGCCCACACACGGAACCATTTTCAAACTGTTCCAGACACCACCGTATCTATCTTGCTTCGATTGCAACCACAGACAAGTTTGTGTCGCGCGATTGTGCAGTTGGTAATAGTCCTCACCGTGTTTGAGGATTTTCCAGTGATTTTCAGGTCCCGATCCACAGTTCCCAAATCCTGGGTTCCAGTTTGTGCTGACGTGGAATTTGTTTTGTTCGACAATTTTTCCATCAAACAGAACTTCGTCAAATTGCCATTTGCCCGGGACTGTTAGGCACCTGCCGCCTTCCCCACTTTGAATGTACACATAACCGCTGGGCTTGCCTTTGTGCTTGCCCGTATCCCAGTTGACGCCGGCAGTTTTAAACGTCTGGCCCGTCAGCGAGATTTCACCATAGTCGGCGTCGTCGCTTTCGGTTGCGGCACAGGCGTTGTAGCCATCTTCGGCGGCCTCATTGTTGTACCTTGCGCCTGTGGTCAAACACAGCCCGCTGGACGCAATTTCGAATTGTGCACCGTCAAACGTTTCGCTGGCGGGTTCTTTGTCCAACAACGTCACGGGTGCATGCATCAGCCCGGCGACATAGTCGTTGGAGAACACAACACCATCCGTCATCAATTTCTGGGCTTGTTTACTGTAGTTCGCAAACAACGTCGCATCGGCTTGCAAATCAGTTCTCAAGGCTGTTTGTGCCGTATGGATTTTGTTGCCAACGTTTTCGCGCAGTTGACGCAAGAACGGTGTGGGAATGTCGCTCAGAACTTTGTTGAACATATGGTCCACGCCGACCAATCCCAAAAGTGATAGGTGTGCGAAGTCCTTGGCACCTTCTTTGCCCAGATTTTCCAGCTCATCACCAACATTTTGAAGTTTGAAGGCAAAGGTGTCTTCAAATTCGGAACCGAACAACTCCACATCGATCAACAGATCGACCGGGTCGTTGTGTTCGATCACACCTGTGAGCGAACCTTGGAAGCTGGCTTTTTTCACATTCACCGAACCACCGACAGCATTTTCGATGGCGTCCAGACCTTTGGTCAACATCTTGTCCAAATCCTCCAATCCTTCGATGGAGTATTCAGCCAGTTTCAAAGTGCCCATCGCGGTTTCTTTGGCAGCGATCAGCGGCCAGATGCGCGGGTCCATATCGATGGGGAAGTGTTTGACCAGCTCTTCAACCAGTTTCAACACCTCATCAGCAATGTCTTTCGCAGCTTTTTCAAAACCAATGGTAATGCCCCAACGGATTTTGCACGGCCATGGGAACCAACCGCCGCAGTGGTGATATTTTTTCCAGTCGTGTGTAATATCACCCGCAAGTTCATCAACTCTGTGCTGTGCGGCTTCGACCTTGTGTTCGACCTTGGCGCGTTCAGCGCGCACGATGGCGCGTTCGTGATTGATTTCACCATTGAGTTTATCGACCTTAGCCTGCGCGGCTTTAATTTTCTTATCCCCAGCGGCAAGCTTTGCATCGAAATCTGAAAATGCAGTGTTCAGTGTGGTCTTCATCGAGTTTTCAATGAAGGTCCCGAAATCCGCATTAAACGCACCGGAAATAAAGAAGTCCGCGTTGTCGAAACTCGGATGCGTGACCGACAGATCAACACCCGTCAGCTTCATACCAATGGATTCAGAGAAATCATTGAACAATGATTCCGTAACGGAAAAGGACATGGTTTTGTCCGTGACATCGGCCTTGATCGAAGCGCTCAGGTCGATTTCCGAAATGTCTATATCGCCGTTCACCTTGAAAAACCCGTTTAGTGGGTTTTTCGGCGGCATGGGCACCTCGAAGTCCAGCTTTGTGTGTTTAATGGTGATCGGGCCGACGTCCAAGTTGCCGTCTTTATTGCCGATGGTCGCGTCCACATAGATGCCCGATTTGGCTGTGACCGACATATCGACGGTGCCCAGCTCTTTGCCCAGCCAGTACATATCACCCTTCAACGCCACACCTTCACCTGTGATGTTCAAATCCGGGTCCGTGGCGCCCGGCGTCGCAAACGCAAATTTGACGTTTTTAAACACAGGTGCGGGCAGGCCGTTCATGAGCGTGCTGATGGCGTCGATATCGGTTTGGCTAATGCCCAAGTGTTCCTGTTTCGACAGATCGTTCGCCATTTGAATGGCGAGTTGTTCGGGGAAATCCATATCGACCTGATCGGCCGCACCGATAAACGCGATGTCTTGAGGCAGACCCAGTTCTGCGGCGTCTAAGTCCGTATCCACGGCGACACAGAAACGATCCCCGCCGACTTTGGCACCACCGGCAAAACCTAAGTGAACGCCATCATCGGTGACGCCTAAGTCCATAGCGATGTTGTAGAGCGTAAAACCGGGAATGCCGAAGGGATCATGCCAGCCCGCCGGACCTTTCGGCATTGGGTGACCGGGTGTGCTGTTCAGCGTGCAGTTCAGGCCATAGTCCTTGGTGCCACCGTCGGCCAAGTTGCCGTTCTTCAGATCCATCACAAATTTGACGTCGGCTTTTTCTTCTTCCAATTCCATGGCAAGCTTGCCTTCGAACGTCAGCTCGTCGTCATGGATTTTTGTGTTCACATCCATGGCAATACCAATTTCGACATCAAAGTCGTCACCGCTTTCCAGCGCGATGATGGAAAACAGGAAGTCGATGTTGTCGGCGAACTTCAGCCACGTGGGCATCCAGCTCGCGCGCCCGTGAGAATCCAGCACCACGGTCAGATCCACGTGCGGGTTGGAATTGCCCATGATGCCACCGATGTCACCCACCAAAACCACACGGTTTTGGTTCATGCCCATCTTGGTAAAGCCACCCTTGGCCTTACCTGTCGCCTTGTTGTGATCAAACACCGCGACCAGGTTGAGGCCTTCACCCAGAACCACTTCGTCTTCCGCGTTCGTGCCATAGATGGTTCCGAAAGCATCTTGTGCCACGGGCCCGAAGTCCGACAGTGTGCCGCTGACTTTTTGTTGGGTGAGGACAATGGCCGCCTCAGACAACTTGATGTGCTTCAGCGGCGTTTTGGCAAGCGGCGGAACGATTTCGGTCAAGGTGAAATTATTTTGTTCCAGCGCAATGACCCACTCGTTTTCATATTCAAAGGCGAAGAAATCGGTTTGATTGCCTTGGAACGTGGTCTTCGCATCGATGCCATGCTTGGACGCCGTGAGCGACGTGATCGTCAGGTCATTCACCTCAGGGATGTCTTTGATGCCCGGAATTTCGGAAAGATCGAGCGGCCCGGCCAACGTAAAGGTTGCGTTTTCATACGTGCCGTTGTTGTCCTCGACCTCCATGGTGACGGCCAAGTTGGAATGTTTGCCAATATCCGTTTTCGCCGTAACGGTCAGATCCCAGTCGGAATCATCACCCGTCACCTTTTCATCAAAGGTGAGATTCAATTTTTTCAAATCGATCCAACTCATGCCGAACGGATCGTTCCAATCCTTCGTGGTCGCGCCTGAAACTTTCAATTCCTTTTGCCCACCGCCCGAAGCGCGGTCATAGGCAAGCTCAAAGTCGAAATCCAATTCGTCGCTGGAATCAAATTTGACGGATGCATCGCCGGAAATGAGCAACTCAATCCCTTGTGTGCCGTCTGGCAATTGGCCTTTGATTTCCACTTGGCCGTTGGTGAACGTCATGACATCGCTCAGCTCCGGCACTTTCGGTGTTGGAATGGGCAATTTCAGGTCCAAGTTGGCCATAATGGCGTCTTCGATTTGGGCCGTTGGATTGCCGTGGAACATGGACTTGTCGATTTTTCCGTTCAGCGGCAGCTTAACTTCTGACACGCCAACCTTACCCAGCAACGTCTTGATCTCGCCGCCAGGCTTAACGTTCATGAAGCCAAAAATGTTCAGCCCAGGATAGACGGTCGGATTGTTCTTATTGGACTGGTAGATCCACGTATCGGCATCGTAAAGAATCCCGGTACCGGACACGATCGTCGGTTGGTTGCCTGGATAGTACAACGCAACCATGTTTGAGAACGTAACGTCGCTCAGGGGTGAGCTCTCAGAACCCGGAATCAGGTCTGACAATGCAAATTCATAAAGGTAGGCCGCAATCAGATGACCCGGTCCATGCGGATTTTTTTGAATTTGGAAGTAAGTGTCTTGACCATGAACCTTCCCATGCAAAAACCACATGTTGGGGCGTATCATGACACTGTCGAGCTCAACATCAACGAAACCCGGTAAGTTCGGACTGTCGATCAGTTGGGGAATGGTCAGGCCCGTAGTGGTGATTTCAACGCGGTAGTCTTGCCCCGGATCTTTGACATAGTTCAGGTGGACAGAGTTGTTTTTCACAGTGGCATCACCGGTCAGCCAGGTCGTCCAACCCGCCGGTTTGTAGTTGTCCATACCAAACGACAAGTTCGTAATGTCCAGGGTTTCAATGCCCATATCAGCGGTGATCGTCGAACTCTTTGTTTCCTTGGCACTGAACAACAGTTTGTTGACACCAGATTTTTTCACGATATCGATGTCGAAATCAAAATCAGCCTTGGTGGAACCGTGGGTGACATCCAGCTCACCCGCAAGGTCCACAACCATCGACCGGGTGCCGTTGTCGTTCTTGCCTTTAACGGTCAAGTCCGTGTGCTTAATGTTGACGGCATCCGGCACCCCGGGTACCGAAATAGCCGGCAGCGGAAGGTTGATGTCCAAGTTGTCGATAATTGCATTCTTCATAGCCGCTGTAGGGTTGCCGTGGAACATGGATTTGTCGATCTTGCCGGTCAGCGGCAATTTAACAGCACTGACCCCAACCTCACCCAGAAGTGTCTTCATTTCACCTTTAGGATCGATGTTCATGAAGCCGAAGATGTTTAAGCCAGGCTTGAGCATCTCCCCACCCGTGCTTTTAATCGAGGATACTGCAGTAATCGGCCAGCCTTTATCATGAAGCGTGTAGATGGATTTCTCAGTCTGCCCCGGAAGATACACCGCCATCATCTTCTCAAAGCTGACATCCTTGAGCGGGGTCGAACTTGAACCCGGAATGAAGTCGGTCAAGGTCACGCTATTCAAACTTACAGTCACAACGGGCTTTGTGATGTCATCGAATTTTTGAACTTCGAGAAGGATCTGCTCACCCTTGAACGTGGCGTACAACGACCACACCTGCGGGCCGAAGGTAACGTTCGTCAGCGCCACATCGTTTAACCCTGGAACGCCATCGGCACCAATGAGGCGCCCGAGGGTCAAACCCGTTGGGGAAGCCGCAATATACTTGCCGCCCCCGGGGACGTTTTGGAACCACACGGTCATGTTCTGGATCGTGCTTCCGAGAGAGGCCTTCGCCGTGACGGTATAGCCCCAGCCCTTGGGGTCATAGTTGCTCATATTGAATGTCATGGACGACAAGGTGAACGTCTTAACCATGTCCACCGATAAGCTTGAGCCTGGGACTTCCGTCGCTGCAAAGCTGATTTTTGCTTTTTCCCCAGCGGATTTTTTGACGTCCATTTCAAAGTCAAAGGCGGCGGTGCTGGAGCCTTCTTTCACGTCCAGCTCGCCCTTAAACGCCACATCAAGAACGCGCGCGGTGCCATCCTTTTTGCCCGTGATGTGCAAATTGGTTTGCTTCAGCGTCACAGCACTCGGCACGCCCGGAAGAGAAACGGCTGGCAACGGTACGTTGATATCTAAATTGTCGAGAATTTGGTTTTTGAAATCAGCCGCAGCCGTTTTTGGATTTTGTGAAAACAAGCTTGTGGGAAAGCCACCAGAAAGCGGCAAGTTGAGTTCGGTGATGCCCACGGGGCTTAGCATTGTTTCAATGGCCGAGCCCGTGACATCCATCTCGCCATAGAGATGGAGCCCAGCTTTCAGGTTCACGCTGTTTCCACTGGGGCTGAGGGCGCTGGCGACATCTGCGGGCAAGTTTGCCACAGTCACATCAGATTTCGCGCCACCCTTAGGCACGATAACAAACGCCATATTTTGAAACGAAACGTTGTCCAGCGGTGTGCCGGACGGAATGGGGGTGATCTTGGTGAGGTCGAAACTGTCGGGAATGATGGCCGCCATTTTCTGGCCATCGACCGTGAAGCCAACGATGGTTGCCCCTTCGCCATGCAACGTTACATGTGCAGATGTGTATCCATCTCCGGTTTGAATGTCTGAAACCGGAAGGTTTTCGACCCCCGGAATGCCACCTAAGGCGTCCAGCAAGTCGGCTGCCGTTTGCTGGGTAGATTGTGCACTCGCTACAGAGAATGTGGCGATGGATGCGACAATGGTGGTAGCGCAGAGTTTTAAGAAACGTTTCATCATGGCAATAGCCCCCTTTAGGTCCTGTTACTCTCTCACCCCACCACCGGGTATTCAACAATAGGGATATTTCGCAGATGTTTCTGAACAACGCTCTTGGAAACAACAAAGCCGCCCCAAGGGGCGGCTTCATTAAGATCTAGGCGTTGTCTTCGTCGTATATTCGGTCATATTCGGCTTGCTTCCACAATGCGAGGGACAAGGCGAACGACATCACCACCACTGCACCGATCAAGACCCAAATGACCAGCTCCATCGCGTCCGTGTCCATGGCGGTTGCCAGGTCAAATAACAGTCCATGTATGTTGGTCATCATCCTGCTCCTTCAATGGGCCAGCCGGCTTTGTAGCCCACATGCGGCACGGTCAAGACCGAAGCCTTGTCGCCAAGTTTTTTGCGAACACGGCTGACCAATATGTCGACCGCCCGAAAGTTCATGGGCCCGTCACCCGTTGACACCGCATCAACCAAATCGTCGCGGGACTGAACCTTTCCGTCCGCGTGGGCCAAGACCCACACCAATGTGAATTCAGCCGGGGTAAAATCAACTTTGCTGCCGTCTTCGCGGGTTGCGGTCCGGCGCAAACGGTCCAGCGTGACACCGCCCATGACCAGCATATCGTCGCGTGATGGTCCTTTATCGACCTGTGTGCGGCGCATCACGGCCTGGATTCGGGCAATCAATTCGCGTGGATCAACGGGTTTGTTGACGTAGTCGTCGGCACCGACGTCAAAACACGCCAACTTGTCATCCACGCCCTCGCGTCCCGTCAGCACGACGATGGGAATGTCGGACCGTGCACGCACTTTGCGCACCAAAACGATGCCGTCTTCGTCGGGCAGTGTCAGATCGACGACCATGCAATCGAAGCTCTTCGTATCGATGACTTTGAACAAGTCCGCGCCCGTGGCAACGCTGGTCACGTCGTATCCGTTCTTCCCCAGGTACGTCACGACGAAGTGAGCGAACTCAGGATCGTCTTCGACCATTAATACGTTGATGTCTGTCACGGCCTTGCCCCTTGAACCTATAATCTTCTGACATCATCAACTTACGCACATCCCCACAACGCAACAACCTTAATGTGACGTTAGAAACATCCAGGAAACACCAAGGTCATCGTCGTGCCAGCACCCGGTTTACTTTGAATATCCAGATGTCCGCCGTGAAGTTTAATGAAGCGGTCTACGACAGTTAAACCGATGCCACTGCCGCCTTTACGCTTGTCGCTCGATCCCGCTTGACCAAAGGTTTCACGCGCGATTTTAATCTGCTCTGGCGTCATGCCTTCGCCTTGGTCAAGGACTCTAACCAAGGCGTCCTTGCCGTCCTGAGCGAACTGCAAGGTGATTTCACCATGTTCTGAGGAATGGCGGATAGCGTTTGACAGCAGATTGATGATCATATGCTTCAGCGCGATGGGATCGGCTTCGAATGTGGGGATTGTATCCGCGCCTTCGACCCTGATCTTCACCCACCGTTCCGTTGCGGGACCGACAGATAGGCTCAAGCTTTCTTTGGCGATCAACTCTGCATCTATGGGTTCCGGCGTGATTTCATAGCGCCCGGATTCCACCCGCGACATGGCGATAATGTCGTCAATAATGCGGTGGAGATGCCCGCTGTTGCGGTTGATGGCTTTTGCGCTGTCACGAATTTCCTGCGGCACGCCATCATCATCGGCGTCCTCTTCCATCATCAAAGCGTAGCCCATGATGGTGTTCAGCGGCGTGCGCAAGTCGTGGCTCATCATGGTGAGGAACTTCGATTTTGCGTCGCTGGCCTCCAGCGCTTTCAAGCGTTCTTCATTGGCCTGAGCCTCCGCTCTTTTACGTTGGTTCACTTCGATTTTAAGCCGTCGGTTCCACATCAAGATCAGCACCAAAATCAACACCGACACGCCCGCAACTTGCAAGCCGACACGCACCAGGGCTGCTGTGTCCACAGCGTGTTCAAACCGCAGGGACACCCATTTCGCGCGCATGGCACTTTTGTCTTCATCGGGAATGGCGGCCAAGACTTTATCCAAAATCGAAACGAGCTCCGGCCAGTCTTTGCGCACGCCCATGCGTAAGTCGGCAGAGAACGGGGTGGGTGCGGCGACTTTAACGTTGCTCATGTTCAGCTGTTCGATGAAGTAGGTCGCCGTGGCCAAATTGCCGACATAGCCATCCACCCGGCCCACAGAGACAGCTTCCAACGCTTCGGCAACGGTTTTGGTCTCGACAATTTTAACGTTCGGAAAGTCTTTTTGAACGAAGTGAACAGCTGCATAATTTTCCGGGATCGCGACCGTGCGCCCATCCATATCTTCAAGCCCCGCAACAAAATCCGCATCGTTTTGCGTAAACAGCATGATCGGGAAGCTCATGTAAGGTTCCGTGAAATTCATCAACTCTTCACGAGCCGTCGTGTGGAAAGCGGAGGGTAAAATATCGATCTCACCCTTCTCAAACAACTCAAACGCTTCGGCCCAGGTTCGGTTATCACCTGGGATAAATGACATGCCGAAGGTGCCGTTGATGTGATTGATGATATCAGCCGACAGGCCTTGATAAGTTCCATCATCAATGAATTCCAGCGGGTGAAATTGCGGATCGATGCCCAGGCGGAATGTGGAATGCTGTTCTAACCAAGCCCGTTCATCCGCACTTAATTCGACAACAGCTTGGGCCGGGGCTTTCGCCAAGACATCCCCCAACCACTTTTGTTGCAGGCGGCGGATTTCACCTTGGTCTGCGGCATCAATGGCTTTTTGCAAGATGTCGCGCAGCACCGGCCAATCGTCACGCACACCCAAACGCAGGCGGTTGGCAAAGGTTTCTTCGGGGAGCTCCCCGATAAAGCGCAAGTTGGTCAAAAACAGCTTGCGCATCAAATCGGTTTGAATGGCAATGCCGCCAATGGTCGCGTCCGCCTTGCCAACAGCGACGGCCTTTAAACAGTCTGGCTGCCCGTCCAACAGCATCAAATTGATTTCGGGAAATTCACGCTCGATGATTTCTTGATAAAAGAACCCATCGGGGATCGCCAACGTTTTGCCAAACAGGTCGTCAAACTTTTGAACGCTGGTGTTGTCATCTTTGATCACCAACACAGGCGGGTTTTCCACGTAAGGTTCCGTGAAGGCGATGTATTGATCGCGTTTGGGCGTCTTGATGATGTTAAGCATCACGTCCAAGTTTTTGTTTTTCACCAAGCCCAAAAACTCACCCCACGTCGGCCCGGTGACGTATTCGACCTCTACGCCGATGTCGCGCGCCAACATATTCATGTAATCGATGGAAAAGCCTTGCGGCCGGCCCTCTTTAAAGAAATTGAACGGTTCCCAATCACTTTCGTTGTGCACACGAATTTTGGGATGTGATTTGATAAAGGCATGCTGCTTTGCCGTTAAAGCCAGTTCTTGTTTGGAGAAAATCTGATTGTCCGGGTTGAGCACCCAACGGGCTTCGATCTCAGCCAATTCTTTGCGTGAGATCAAATCCAATCCCCGCTCGATGAGCGTTAGCAATTCGCCGTCACCTTTGCGCACGCCGAAGAACAAATCGTTTTCCAAAACCGGTGGGCCCGTGCTCACAATCGCGCCTTGCAAGCCAAGCCGACCCAGCATGGCTTCAACCGTTGCGTCTTCGCTGAGCGATACATCGATGTCCCCTTGGGACAGGGCGCGAAAGACTTCTTCGTCATCGCGATAGCCTAAAACATGGGCTTTGGGTTCAGTTTCACGCAAGTACGCTTCTTGGAACGACCCGAACATGGCACCCATGTTCACGTTTTGAAATGTCTGGGGTAGGTCTGCACCGACACGGTGGTAATGGCTCGACGTAATTTGATAGACCGGGCGGGAAAAATCGATCCATTGTGCCCGCGATGCACTGCGGAACAAACCGGAATGTATGTCCGCTTCGCCGTTGCGCAGGGCGTAGAGCGTGTCAGCCCAACTGCTTTGTTTGAATTCGATCTTGCGGCCCGTCTTGCGCGACCACAGCCGCCAAATATCCACCAACATGCCAGCAGGCGCACCGTTCACATCCGTCACAGTAAAAGGTGGATAGTTGCGTGATACGGCGATCACCAAAGAATCCGTCGCTTGTTTGGCGACCGGGCCCAGCCAGGCTTTGGTCAGCTTGCGCCGATCATTTGGCGTGATTTGGTTCAAGCCCGCGTTGACGGTCTCGACCAGATCCGAACGGCCTTTCTTGGCCGCGACATAGAGATAGTTTTCCGCCAATGGTGCACTGGCGTTGTATTGATAAAGCCCGTCAAGATTACGTTCGGCTAAGAAGAACAAAGCCGTTTGTTCAACATCGGCAAAAAAGCGTATCTCTTTATTCAGCACTGCGTCGTAAAGGGCGCCTGTCGTCGGATAGGCTACCACTTCGGCCCCGGGTGCAACGCGCGGCAGGTGCGCATGCTCCAACGAGCCATCCAACACGCCAATGCGAAAACCTGCCAAATCTTTGAAGTCACCCGTCAGGTCAATGCCTTTGGGGCTAAAGATATAAATGTTGCTGGTCAACAGAGGCTCGCCGTAATTCAGATAAACTTGGCGTTCGGGTGTTTTGTTCAAACCGGCGTGAACATCGGCACGACCATCCTTGACCATATCCAACGTTTCGCTCCAAGGAGCAGACTTGAATTCAATGGGCGTCCCGGTCCGTTTTGACCAAAGTGTCCACAGATCGACGATCAACCCTGTCGGGTTTCCGTTTTCATCTTGGTATTCAAAAGGTGCAAAATCATTTCCAACGGCGATGCGAACGGAGTCTGCGGCATGCGCGCTCGTCGCCATAAAGAGGCCGGCCAGCACTATGGAAACATAAGCCCAACCGCCAAACCTTCGTAAAACCGTAACCATCGTCGCCCCCGTTGAGCCAAGTTTTCGAACTTGGACGGTGCGGTTCTTCAGTATCGCTTCTCGTAACAAACATGACCGCACAGGTCTGATCTTATAAAAGATCAGTAAGAATCCCAGGGGGAATTTTTATCTGTGCTGTAATTGGACCAAAGGCCGCCGATGATAAACCCGGCAATGACGATGGCGAAAATCGCCAGACCAAGATATTGATCCGTGGTTATCGGGCCAGAAACCGCTTCGGATATTTTGCTTAAAAACACCTGTTGATGTGTCATCTGCGCCTCTCTCTTACTTGTGCTTCGATACAGTTAGGGTGCGCTGGAGCCTGGAAAACATCAACGATCTCTTGATTTCTGAGATGTTTCTAGAATTCGGCTTCCAACAAGGACTGCCTCGCTCAAGTATGCTCGGGGCCTATTTGGCCCGTGGTGCAGAAACGCTGTGATAACAATTTGACGCACTTAGCGTCTTGCATCCTGAAAACACTAGGATAGCTGTTTAGTCGTTTGTGCCTTCAAGAGTGACTCGGAGTGTTAAAAATGAAAAAACTATTGGGTTGTTCTTCAGAATCCCACATATGGAATTGTTACACGCTGAATAGGCGGTTTAAATAATAAAGTAAGCAGTCATAAGAACTGTAAGTTTGAAGATAGTTCGTACACATTTTAAAGCCGCCTTCGGGCGGCTTTAAAATAATCATGCGGCTTTCTGTTTGCTGAATGTCAAAGTGATCTTATTCACTTCTCTAGTCCGCCTTCTCCGCTCGGTTTCAAATTTGATATTAAGGCCAGTCCGGTCTTGAATTTGTTTGATCGCAGGCTCAAGTGCCCGGCCCTTCAGGGCGGTCCAAGTCGGCAGTGAGTTCCCAACGCCCAGAAGAAGTCTGAGCTCATCCGGCGTTGTGTTCCGGAAATTCAGTTTGCGCCTGTAGTAAAGGCGAGCAAGCTCATATAGTGACAAAGCGTACTTGGACGTCAGCTTCAAGCTTTCCGCCATATTGATCATGCCCCATTTGTATTCATCAGAAAGGGGTAGGCGCAGTTCGTTTTTAAACTTCCAGAATGCGTATTCGCCACACTCCGAGACGCCACCCACTTCAAGAAGTGAGACAGACACATTTCCAAAACTCGGGAACACCATATCTACTGAGCTCAACTGGTCGAAGGCTTTCCGAAGCCGTTGATTGCCACAATCTGCTCCATTGCCAATTGACCGCCGGACATCCGAAGCGTAGGCGTAAAACACGTAATCGGCTTCAGGATTGCTCAACCAGTCCCAGGACAAGCAAAGAATGAAGTTTTGCAATCGCCGCACCGCCAGGGGGAAACCTTCAACGACAGGGCTTGCCTCAATCAACCATGCTGGTTTTGGAAACTTGACGCTTTCGGGCTTGGCAATGGGGTTATCGAATGGAATTGGCCAAAATGCTTCGCCGCAAACATCATTTACAAAATTCTCGGGGTAGACCAGTACATTGCCGATATCGTCAAAAAAAACTTCAATGTGATCAGTCATGTTATATTCCTTATCGTTATTGGGCCGCATTGCCGTTGAAAAAAAACAGTATGTTTTTTTTGGCCGTTTCAATTGTGGGGCATCCCTAAAATTTTGGATCATTCCCGGGGTGGCATTTGTGTTTTCGGGGTGCCGAGTTGTTTTCGTAGACTTGCAAAATGTTTTTCCGTATTGTTGTAATGCATTGTTTTAGAACACATTTTTGCATCCCTGAAACTTATAGAAACACTTTGAAAACTCAGAAAAACCTTAAAAAGCACCATGTGCAGGATTGGGGGAGGGATTTAGGAGGGCATACGCCCAACAACACCAGAATGAACAGCTTTGTTCTCCATACATGGGAGTGCGGTCAGAGACCACGCTAATGTCGCTGCCATAAACCCTCTTTCTACGGCTATAGAGTCTCAGCTTCCCTGAGATATCGTTCGACGGCCTCAAGCACCAAATCGTTGGCCCTGACCTTTCCGCGACAACTGCCTTGATCATCGACAGTGTAGGACTGTTGAGAAGCACGCATCTCAAGGGTCTTGTATTGCCCCATGGGGATGTAAAGGCTGGTCTTGTGCATCTGCTTTGCAGGCAATTGCTGTGGAGCCGCCGCAGTCGTCTCATCGGGTATGATATCTGCAACTTGCTCCTGCTCGACCTTTTCCACGTTTTTCTGCTCAGCGACAGTGGGTTCTGTAACTTCCGGTTCAACGGGGTGGTCGAAGGCATCCAGGTTCATTTTTGCCATTGTTCAAATCCTTTCTTTAATGAAGTTCCATAGGTTGCGAATTTCATCCGCAGCCTTGCTTTTGGGGGCTGCTTCGAGAACCCCATAACCATCGTTTAGAGACCGGCTGTAGTCCCGGCGGTTGCGGATGATGGTAGGGGCCACAGTGAGGCCGTAGCGGCGGAGGATTTCGAGCGCCTCGAGCGTATCGGGATTTTCCGCCATGCCGCGTTTTGCCGGCGCTTGGGAAATCACGAACACCGTTCGCTCCAGAGCATCCGCGTTCTTGAGAATTGTGTATGTGTCACCCGCGGCTTCGAGATCGAGAACCGTAGGACGGATTGGCACCACGATCAGGTCGGAGTGCCCTGCCAGTTCTTGATAGCGCTCGCTACTGCGCGGTTCTGTATCGAGGAAAACCAGATCCTTGTTCGTGTTCTTGACGCTGCGCACCACATCCGAGATGGCCATGGAACGGGGCACGTCGCCAAACAGTAGATCAGCAACAGTGTTATCGCGCTTTTCGAAGCGGCGAATAATGCTGCTCTGCGGATCCAGGTCAAAGATTGCCGATGAAATGCCGTCGTAAACGGCACAGGTATAAAGGTTCGCGGACATTGTGGTTTTGCCGCTTCCGCCCTTCTGCGCGTGTGTCATAATGAGTCTAGTCATAATTGATCCTTAAAAAAGTTTTTCAATAATTCCATGTATGGCCAAGCTCTATGACTTCCCAAGGGCATGACCCAAAAAAAAATGTAGATCCGCGCATTTTTATATCTTCGGCGTCATGACATCCTAGCGTTCGATGGTCACAACGACAGCAGGTCTTAAGGCCGTGACGCTTTGACTTAAGGCTGATGTATGGCCATAGCCCCATGGAATTCAAATGCCCCACCAACAGAGCGTCAGAGAGACGCCGCGCTGTGACGTCATGAAGCCCGAGGGTCAGAGCACAACGCAGCCGGAATGCCATGACGTAATAGCACTGCGGCTGCGTGGAGGGAGGTCTTCAGACGTCATGACGTCACGACTTGAATGATGATGTCGGTACCGGTCAGGCGCCGCTCCAAGTACGTCTTGATCGCGTTGCCCTGATACCGGGTCCAGCGCTTGCCGTCCCGGGTGATGTCTTTGGATTTCTTGAGACCGGCTTCTCGCAGGATCGCAGAAATGGAGCGGCCGGGACGATCTGGGATCAGGACTTCCAAGGGTACGGGTTTTCGCGCTTTAGCCAAAGCGGATTCACCATTTCTCTGGAATGCTGCCGTTCGGCTCTGATCCTTCTGCATGGTTTCTGCCCCACGGAGCAGTATCCCGGCAATAACGGTATCTTCTAGGCTATCCAGACCGATTTCATAAACAACGCGGCCAATGCCGTACAACCGATCAAGGTGTGTCCGCTGGTGGTGTTTCTTTAGTTCCTGTTCGGCATCACGCTTTTTTCCCCGTGCCTCTTCCGCCGAGGCAATCGCCTTGTCTGCTTCGGCAATAATTTTCTCTAATTCATTCTGCGATTTCCCCATGGTGCTCTCCTTTGATGAGTTGTCCCTCATGAAAGGAAATTGACGTGGCGTAGAAATTTCCTAGGCCCGTCGTGAAGTTTTTTTGCGTATCGGAGGTGATCCGCAGCCATTGCATTGTGATGGAAAAGCATCGGCGCGAAGCAGCCGTGGCATGCCTGTATGGGAATGTCTGCAACACTATACAAATTTGTCGGGGTCAAATTCGTGTGTTCGCTCCCGCGGGGTAGGCAAAACAAGTTCTCACTTCAATCTCCTCCATCAGGAGGAAATGAAATGAGCACATACTTTAATCTCAGAATCTTAGGCGTCGATGACCGCGAACATTCCAGCGTTGTGGGTGTCATCGCCTATACCATGCGGTCTCGATTGCACGACGCTGTCTTAAAAGCATTGGGCCACAAGAAGCACACTTTCGACTTTCGCGCCAAGCGAGGCGAGCTGTACGAAAGTGTGCTTCTGGTCCCGCCAAACGCTCCGGATTTCTGGCAAGAGAATCCGGAAATCATCTGGACAGAATGTGAGCGTGCTGAAATCGCCGCGTCCACCGGGAAGTTCCGCAAGGGTGCGCAACTGGCAAAGGCCGGCACAGTCCATTTTGACCGTGTGGCAGGCATTCCACTGTGGGAGCAAGTGGAATGCCTAAAGGCGTTCTGCAAACAGAAATTCGTCGACCATGACCTAGTCGTGCAAATCGATGTTCATCCGTATGGATCTGCCTTGCTTCCAGATAGCAATGACGATGACCGACAAAAGTTCGAGAACGAGCTTCGCCTGCATCCAAATACCCAAGTATTTTACGTCGATGAAATCCCGGCAAAACCACCGTGTAATAAGGAACATGTCCTGCGCCTGCCGGACGGGCGCGTGTACGTATATATGCCCCATGGACATCTCACTATTTCCACCCGAACTGTTGGCCCTGAGGGCTTTAGCAAGAAAAAAGCCCGCCATCTCAACCCAGGCTTTGCCAATGGCCGTGTGACAGATGGTGACGATTGGACAGATACATGGGTGAACCATCAAAACGAATGGTACGGCGCCCGTGGTCACGAGTTGCGCATCGTTAAAGCCAACTTCTTCGAGCGTCGACAGACTGGCAAAGCATACCGGACCGAAACCGGCCGTGATGAAGCCGACGCCATTCGCGAAGAGACGCTAAGGCGTCTATGCGATCCTGACGCTTTGATCGAGGTGGCGCTGGAGCACCAAGCCACCTTCAGCGTTCTGGATCTGCGCTATCTGTTGCGCCGTGCTGGCATGACGCCAGAGGATGCCGAACGTCGTGCAGACGAAGCCCTTCAGCATCGTGACGTCGTGCCACTCTATGACGTTATGACGTCAGAGCCGCGTCGGATCTACACCCGCACAGACGTGCGGGAGCAAGAACGCATGGTGCTTCGGCTGTCTGACGTCATTGCTTCTCAGCGTTATGACGTCACAGGAGAAGCAATCCAAAATGCCATAGCGTCACGGACTATGAACGCCGAGCAGATCGCGGCGTTTCAGCGTCATGTTGGTGGTGATGGCATAACGTTCACCCAGGGCCGTGCCGGAGCAGGCAAGAGCTACATGCTCAGTGCTGTCCGTGAGGCCCACGAAGCTTGCGGCTACCGTGTGATCGGTCTGGCGCCCACCAACACCGTCGCCGCGGATATGAAAAAGGACGGTTTTGGTGACGCCTTTACGGTCCATGCAGCCTTGTTCAAGGCCGAAAAGGGAAAACTGGGCTGGACAGCGAACAATCTGATTGTCGTCGACGAAAGCGCGATGTTGGATTCCGTGACCATGCTCAAGCTGTTTCGTGAAGTGGCGCAAAGCGGGGCCAAGTTGGTGATGGTCGGCGACGATCGCCAGCTGTCGTCAGTTTCCCGTGGCGGTCTGTGGCCGCTATTGACCGATCGTCACAGTGCATCGTTGATGAACGAGATCAATCGGCAAGAAGCCGATTGGCAAAAGGCCGCATCTGTCGCCTTCTCCGAAGGACGGATTGGTGATGCCGTGCGCGCTTACGACGACAAGGGCTACGTGCACTGGGACGATACCCTCGACAATGCTTTCGACGCATTGCTCGAAAAGTACGAGCAGGACCTCGATGAAATCCCGGATGCCGTGCGGTTCATCTACGCCTCGACCAACGTCACGGTCAATGCCGTCAACGCCGAGATTCATCGGCGGATGGTACAGCGAGGGCAGGTCAGAGACGTTCAGGAGTTCCTGACGAACCGCGGACGTATCTCCATGGGTATCGGTGACCGGATGCAATTTTACGACAACAAGAAACAAGACGCCATAATCAATGGCCTCATGGGAAGGGTAATCTCGACATCGCCCGATGAAATTCGTGTCCAGACCGATGCCGGAGACGAAGTTGCCATCGATCCCTGTGACTATAAAAACTTCGGCCATGGATATGCCGGGACGGTATACCGCGGACAAGGAAAAACGGTATCTCAATCCTATTGTCTGTATGACAGCAAGTTCTCCTGGTCAGCGAAATCTGCTTACGTTGCGATGACACGCCATAAGAAACAGGTGGACCTGTTCGTGCCACGAGAACTCGCACCTGACTTTGAACATCTTGTTCGTCAAATCAGCCGGGAAGGTCGTGACGGCGCCTCCCTGAACTGGGCCACTGAGGCTGATCTTCAAGAATTCAAGTACGTCACCAAAACTCAGGCTCCGGCCAGTATAGATCCGTTTAAGGCAACCTGGTCGAAGCTTTGGTCCACCTTCGTGGCGAAAGTCTCAGGCGTCTTTGGTGAACGAAGTGAGCCTGAGCGCATAGGCGTCCAAACAATCCTCGAAACGACAACCAGCGCACCTGCAGAAAATGACAATTTTGATGCCGCGGCGTATCGCAGGTCCATGTTCAATCGGCCTCGCTATGACCATCTGGACGAATTCTCCAGTCTATCTGATTTGGCTGAGGTGTTGGAGGATGAGGCCAGACTATCGTTGATCCATCAAAAGATCTACGTGCTCCAGAACCTTGCCCAGGAGAAGGGCTGGGATCTCACGGACGATCCGAGGACGGATCGAAATCAGGCATTGGAACATGCCCAGCAACAGCAGCGCCTCCGCGAAGCTCAGCGCGAGAACGAAGTAGAAGAGAAGTAAAAGGTCATCGTCAGTCGCCTCCACCGCCCGGTTCTGCGAGCGGTGGAGGCGATCTCCCTCGCCCAAAAATAAGCGAAGGAAGAAAGATGACATTCAAACATCTCATATCCGTAGGTGACATTGTCGTATGTCGGTTCCCGATGGAAGAAACCCCAGGCGAGCCCGGACCGAAGTCCCGTCCGTGTTTGGTGACGCGGGTATATCCGCAACGGAGTTTTCGCGCCCACCGCGTTGAAGTGGCCTTTGGAACATCGGTCCAGAAACCGAAACCCGGGCCGAAGGTTTTTCTCAGAACGCCTGAAGATATTGAACGTGGAGGTGTGAAAGGACCGACGCAGTTTCTTCTCCACAAACGGGCCATCGTTCCTCAGGTCGGTCGGTTCCTATGCCGTTCAAAAAAAGACGAGGTCCAACTTGGAAACCTGACCAGTGCAAACCGTGCACGGCTTGAGCATTTGCTTCATCGCGAAACCGCAGATGAGCAGGTCGAGGCCTGCCGGTTTGGTCGGAAACCCACCCCATCTATCAACGTCTTTGAAAAGGAAACCTCATATGTCTGAAACCCTCATACGATCCGAAATTCTGCGTGCCGTCACTGCGCTTGCCGTTGCTGAGATGCAGCGCAGTCGAGGTGTGTCTCTTGTTTACGCTGTTCATGAATCAACAGATGCATTGATTTCTGCAGGACATATTACCGAGACAGATGCGCCAGGGTTCTGGGCACCCCACGCGTGTGAGGCGAATTAATCCTTCAGGCGCTGACAGCGGCTTCAGCTGAGAGCTTCGGCTGATATCCCGTTCTCTCCCAGCACCTTAAATCTGCCTTTGGCAGTTTTTCCCAGTTCTGAGTGCTGGAATCATCCCGTTTTACAGTGTTCAACCCAAACCATTTAAAACTTACGGAGTAGATCCATGCCCGAAAAGACTTTTACCCTTGAAGACCTAGGCGGTCTCAGCTTCAGAAAATTGAACGACAACAGATACGGTGTTTTGTTCGGTTTGATGGATACCGATCAAATCGAAGTCGCCGACGAAGAAACCTGGAATAGGGTTGCGTCAGAGGCCAATGACAAGTGTCTGGATATAAGTGAATGGCATCTGGTCACAATGACAATCAAGGATCGCACTCACGGGCCTCATGTGCTCGGGTTTTCTGCGGATGGTTGTTACACCACGTCCGCTGTCAAGTATATTGCTCCTGACCGGAGCGCCGTTGTTACACAATCGAACTCACTGTATCGCATCGGCAAACCCAGCGATGCGGATGAGCCAGAATTCTCTCAATTGCTGTTCTGGGTTTATACGCTTCGCTACTGGGGTATGGGCGTTGTGGTCAAGGACTGGCCGCACGTCTTTTTCTAGGGGCTGGTGAAGAGGTCAAATGCATTAGCGCATTCCCGGCGATGTGGCCCATGTCCATTCAGAAATGTACTTAGCCTTTTAAAATATGAAAGCGAGATACGTCTTTGAGCGTCTTATAGCGTTCCTCTGAAATAGGGGATTCCCCTGCTTCATGTCTGCAATATTGCCGATGGGTGATTTTCAGGATTTTTGCAGCTTGCTGTTGGGTGAGGTCCTTATCTTTACGCAGTTGTTTTAGGTCTTCCGGGGTTGCAGCTCCGTATGCCTGGGCCTTATTCCAGAGGCATAAACAACTCAGCAAGCCTTTGAACAAGCCCGTATTGCACTGCTTTTTCGTAGATAGAACTTCGAGTGCAGTAGCAATTACCGCCGCTTCCTTTTTTGTTTCGATCTCATATGCGCCGACAACTCGCTGTGTGGATGCGGACCTATCCTTGTATCCGCATTTACGAAGCGTTGAGCCAATACCCTTTGCAACTGTATCTGCTTTATCAGGCGTGTAACGCCACCATGAATGCACTTGGGCAAGTGTGTTCTCAACCCTGTCACGGCTGATTGCAAGATGGAGGATGCCATGACGGTCTGAATGGTCTTTAACATCGTTGGTTAGGCCGCGATCGACAAGCAGGGCCATGGCGATGGTTTTTAGTTCATTATTATGCACATCCCAAGGCACAGGGTGCATCTCGAGGAAGGAATTTGCCTTACGAATGAGATTTTTTAGCTCTGACATATCAACACCTTGGTGAAAGTTTTACTGCAAATTATGACAATATGTACTTCATAGACAAGAAAATTTTTTCTACTTCATAAAATCGAACCAATCTTCTTATTAGGAACAAAAAACAAACGGAGATTTGGTTTTGAATTTAGCTCAGAAAAATACCGGCACCGGATGCGCATACCTGACGCGCATGCAATTGGTGAAAGAGTACCCGATCAACACATACGAAGGCTGGCGTCGAGTTTCTCCTGATCGGTTGCCTTACGTCGTGCGCGGTCGAAATGCGGTTTATCGCCGTGATGATGTCAATCATTACATCGAATATGGATGTGCTCGACGCAAGCGCGGGCGGCCAAGAAATTTTGATAAACGCTAAAAAGTGCTCGGGCGTTAGTTCTGGGGATGGAAAAGCCCAGTTGCGTCCGGCGAAATCGCAGGCTTAGCAATATTATTTTGGAGATGAATGATGTCAGATAACGAACGCACAAACGAATATTTCGAACAGGTATACCTTGAAACTGCGGAGTATTTTATCGACGGTGTTGCGCCCGTGCTAAACCGGGTATTCACGGAACAGGACAAGCACAATTGCATGGTTGTCATCTCGAACTCCGTGCGTATGCGCCTCATGTTCGGAGAACAGATTACGGACCTCCCATTGCCCCATGAACTTGCAATGACGGCAATCGCTGAACTGATTGAGGATCGTCCGTACAAGCAATCCTCAGCAAGCTAAGGCGCAATCAAGAACGATAATAAAAATAAGCAACTATTGTGTCCGTGAAGGCATTTAGAATTGGTTCCTTCATCTTTACATATGTTGCTCAGAGGCTAGGCAAAGGAATATCCGTATGTATATGGTCACTGTTGGACAAGCATCTCCATATGGCGCCCTCCCGGAAGGCGCATCTTTGATTATTGATTCAAACCAGATCTCCATGATCGTCTCAATGCCGGGACTGATGTCATCTGAAAAACAGGTGTTTCGAAACGGCCCCATGAGTGCCGGTATCGCCACGCTGGAAAATGTCAGCAACGCATTGTTTGTTGTGAAGTTCAGCGGGGGCGTTCCTCTGATTTTGGATGCTCCGTTTAACGTATGCGTAAATGAAAAGGAACATTGGGGGACGCCGCAAAGGGCCCCTCATGAGCATGTCCAATTTTTAAATATTCTTCAGGATGAAAAAGGCATCGTTCAAGCTGTTCAGGGCGTCACCATCCCTCCCAAACTCATGGACACAGTCGAGTCTGTTTGCGATGCACAGATCCTGGCCTCGAACAAGGGGCGTTGGTCCGCGGCTGATTATGACTCAGATACGGACAAACTGTACAGCCATTGGCCATCTCCAATGGCGATTACTCAGGATATCGACCTGGTCAAACTTGGCAGCAAACGGTGACGATCAGCCTTATTCAGTGAAACACTGAAACAGCATCATAATGACCGATGCAACGGACCGCGTCGTTTCCTTTTATGGCCATGCGTAGATATGTGCTTATCTGAAGTAGTTCTGACCATTCATTGATGATGAAACGCCAATTGCATCTTTAGCAAATCCGGTTACGCAGATTCATGAAGCTAGTTGCGGGAAGGCTGCTGTTTCCCGTGTTAGGTTTGAGGTGTTACCTTCAATCTAGTCCTTGGGTGGCCCCCATGACGTCTGACTTGTCGTACACCGTTGATGAGCATGGACAGGATCGCGGAAAGGTGAAGTTCGCTGAAGCCTTCGACCAGCATTCTGCCGGTTGCTGGGCGGCTGTCGTGATTAGCGATTTTCGCTGGAGATACTCATGAAGCAGCCCTCCTGTGTTATGTGGAATAGCCGCGTGGGAACAAGTCCAGGAGCTCTTCATAAGGAATTCCGGCTGAGAAAGCGCGATAAACCAAGCTGACAAACTCAGTCTTTATGACGTCAATGTCATCGGCCATGCCCTCTGTGTCTTTTATTCTGGCGAGCACCTTGACGGCAGGATAGTGCGTGTAGCGGTCCAGCATTTCATTAGTTGTGTGACCGGTTATGCTCATAACCTGTACGGCGTCTAGGCCGCGTTCAAAGAGACGGCTTGTCGCCTCGTGGCGCAGGTCGTGAAAAGTAAAATTTTCAATTTGAGCTTTTTCCCGGGCAACACGAAAATGGTGTTCGACTTGGTCCGTTGAAATCGGGAACAGGTACGGGCCGGGGGACAGCTCTTTGAGTTCCGATAGAATCTGGGCAATTTCTGGAAATACCGGAATAGTTCCCGCACGTTTGGTCCGGCTTTGCAAGGATCTGGGAATGGAAATGATTTGATGGGCATTTCCACCGACCGTAATGTCTTGGATATAGCTCCACTTCAAATCCAGCAACCGTCCTTGACGGAGAGCGGTGAATATTGCCATACGGATTAGTGGCTCGAGATGGGGTAGCGAAGATTCCTTTGCCGCGCCTAAGAGCAATTTTTGTTCATCATTGTCTTCGGTTATTTGCAAGCGGCGCTCACGTCCCGGGCGGCTCGGCGGCATGGTCGTTCCGGGCACCGGGTTTACAAAACCTTCGACACCTTCGCCGGCGTATTTGAGGGCTGACGACAAAAGCGTCATTTTGTTTTTGACGGTGGTTGGAGCCGCTTCGGAAATTTTCTCACGTCCGGCGATGGTGTTGATTTGGGACAGTATGTCATCACGGCTCCGGTGATCTTTCGTCGTTTTGAGTTGCTCTTTCATCTTGGGCAGTTTTTTAATGTCATTTAAACGGGATTTTATGTCCAGGCGTTTGGTGGCATCTGCTGTCTCAAGCGCCTTTTCGAGCCGTTTGACAGCGTGCTTGGTCGAGCGTTCCCAGCCTCGTAACTTGAGAGCTTCGCGAAAAGCGACAATGTCAGCTTGCTTCAATTCCAGAAGCTTTTTATCCGCCCACGGCTCTTTATTCATGGACTGAATGCGATTGGTATCGTTCTTTCGGGATGTCGCAGATGTTTTGGCGCTGACCACATCGTGCAAATAGCGATCTAACGCCATGTGAACGGTTATTGTGTCTGCGGGGCCTGCGACCGTGAAGGTTCCGTCTTTCAGCGCTTGGCGGGTTTGAATGGCCCAGGCTTCAGCTTTCGCGATAACGTGATCACGGTTCTCTTTCGTATCGCGACCGATAAATTCGAATGTTTTGCGAATTGGATCATCACCTTTGTGACTGATCTGGACACGGTATGAACCAGACGGCAGTCTAGAAATGCCCTTTGGCAATTTCTCTCGTTTCTTTTTTCCGTTCTGTTTTGACGTCGCCATGAGTGCTCCCTCACGCAAGAATGATTTGCATGAAGTTTGCACGAAAATAATAGAATTAAAAAGCGAAAATGACTTAAGTCATTGAAATGGCGGAGAGACAGGGATTCGAACCCTGGGTACGCTCGCGCGCACAACGGTTTTCGAGACCGCCCCGTTCGACCACTCCGGCATCTCTCCGCAGTCTTAGAAATCCTGTGGTACAGGGCGGGCGGAGACTAACTTAATCGTTTCGCTCTGGCAAGCGGTCCCTGGGCCGCCTAGGCGGTTTTTTGGCCTACATATATATAAGGTGTCTGGGAAGCATTTGCGGTTGCCCAAATTCGCCATAAACCGTTGACATACGCGGGTTTCGGGGTATATTGCCGCCTTCCTGAGCCACTTTTAGCGGTTCAGGGCGTTTTTAATGCGCAGTTCGCGGCGGCTTTAAGCCTTTGAAAAGTCCAGGGTATTTGCCTTGGCGCCACAGGACGCGGAACAGATAAGAAGAGAGCGATACAATGTTCGCAGTGATCAAAACCGGCGGTAAGCAATACCGCGTCACGGAAAACGATGTGTTTACCGTTGAAAAGCTGGCAGGCGAAGCCGGCGAAACGATACAATTTGACGAAGTCCTGATGATTGGCGAAGACGGCAAGGCCCCCACCGTGGGTTCCCCCGTGATCGAAAAAGCCGCAGTCACCGCAGAAGTCTTGAAACAGACCCGTGGCGACAAAGTGGTGATCTTCAAGAAACGCCGCCGCCAAAATTCCCGCCGCAAAAACGGCCACCGTCAGGAACTGACCTTGGTGAAAATCACTGGCATCAGCGCCACAGGTGCAAAAAAAGCTGCACCGAAAAAAGCTGCTGCTGAAGACAAGCCCGCTGCAAAAAAAGCCCCGGCTAAAAAAGCCGCCGCTAAAAAAGCAGCCGCGAAAAAAGCTCCGGCCAAAAAAGCCGCAGCTAAAAAAGAAGACTAAGGAGTAAACACAGATGGCACATAAAAAAGCAGGTGGTAGCTCCCGTAACGGTCGCGATTCCGCGGGTCGCCGTCTCGGCGTCAAAAAATTCGGCGGCGAAGCCGTGATCCCTGGCAACATCATCATCCGTCAACGTGGCACCAAGTACCACCCGGGTGAAAACGTCGGCATGGGCAAAGACCACACGATCTTTTCCTTGGTCGAAGGCAAAGTGGCTTTCTCCGAGAAAAAAGGCCGCACCGTTGTAGGTGTGGACCCGGCTGCGTAAATAGACGTACAGCCCGAACAAAATTCCAAAAGGGGAATGGCGCGGGCCGTTCCCCTTTTTCTGTGGCCTCTTTGTGGGCCCAATAGGTAATGTGACGTATGAAGTTCCTGGATGAAGCCAAGATATTTGTCAAAAGCGGAGACGGCGGCAATGGTTGCATGTCGTTCCGCCGCGAGAAATACATCGAATTTGGCGGGCCCGACGGCGGTGACGGCGGGCGCGGCGGCGATGTGGTGGTGGAGTGCGTCCAGGGCCTGAACACGCTGATCGATTATCGCTACCAACAACACTTCAAGGCCGGACGCGGCAACCACGGCATGGGCCGCGACCGCACCGGGGCCAAGGGCAGCGACATTGTCTTGAAGCTCCCCCAAGGCACCGAAATTCTGGCTGAAGACAAAGAAACCGTACTGGCCGATTTGACGGAAATTGGCCAACGCATCGTCTTGTTGGAAGGCGGTGAAAAGGGCATGGGCAATGCGCGCTTCAAAACGTCCACCAACCGTGCGCCGCGCAAAACCATACCCGGTGGCGCGGGCGAAGAAATGTGGATTTGGTTACGCCTGAAGCTTATCGCCGACGTCGGCCTGGTCGGCCTGCCCAATGCAGGCAAGTCGACGTTTATTTCCGCAGTCTCGCGTGCGAAACCCAAAATCGCCGACTATCCCTTCACCACCTTGCACCCCAACTTGGGGCTGGTGCGTCGCTTGGACGGGGAACTGGTCCTCGCCGATATCCCCGGTTTGATCGAAGGGGCAAGTGAAGGCCACGGCCTGGGCACGCGCTTCTTGGGTCACGTGGAACGTTGCGGTGCTTTGCTGCACCTGATCGACGGAACCGCCGAAGACGTCGCAGAAAATTACCGCGTGGTGCGCACAGAGCTGGATAAGTACGGCGATGTGCTTCAAGACAAGACGGAGATTCTCGCGCTCAATAAATGCGACGCGCTGTTGGACGAAGAGATCGAAGAGAAAAAAGCGGTTTTGGAAAAAGCCAGCGGCAGAACTGTGCATGTTATTTCGGGTGTTGCTCAAATGGGCGTGGACGATCTGATGAACGTTCTGTTCGACGAAGTCGCCAAGGCCCGCGAGGCCGAAGAAGAGGTTGTCGAATACGAGGACTACGAAATCGACGAGGAGTTCGAACTTTGAGCGATAATCCTCTCACCAGCGCAAAACGTGTCGTGATTAAAATCGGCTCGGCCCTGTTGGTGGACGAGGCGCACGGCACCGTGCACCGCAAATGGCTCGAAGCTCTGGCCCAAGACATCGCGCGTATGAAAGACCGTGGGCAAGACGTTATCATTGTGTCTTCCGGCGCCATCGCCGTCGGGCGGCGCTATTTGGGCCTTGCCGACGGGGATCTTATGTTAGACGAAAAACAAGCCGCCGCCGCCACCGGGCAAATCCGCTTGGCGCATGCGTATCAAGACGTCTTGGGTCATCACGACATCACTGTGTCGCAAATGTTGGTGACGTTGCAGGACACGGAAAATCGTCGGCGTTATCTCAATGCGCGCTCTACGCTCGATGCGATTTTGCGTTTGGGCGCGATCCCCCTGATTAACGAAAACGACACGGTCGCCACCGACGAAATCCGCTTTGGCGACAACGACCGGCTGGGTGCCCGCGTTGCGGCCATGGCGTCTGCGGACGCTTTGGTTTTGTTGTCCGACATTGACGGCCTTTATACTGCAAACCCGAGCGAAGACAGCGCGGCCCAACACATTCCCACGGTGGCGGCCATCACGCCGGACATCGAAGCCATGGCGGGCGGCAGCTCCACCAATGTGGGTTCCGGTGGTATGGTCACCAAGTTGGCGGCAGCCAAGATTTGCCTGCAAAACGGTTGCGCCATGGCGATTACGTTGGGCGAGGGGGACCACCCTTTGAAACGCTTGGAAGACGGCACACGCTCCACGTGGTTCATACCGTCTTTGACGCCTGCGAAAGCGCGCAAGCGCTGGATTGCGGGTTCGCTGAAAGCCCACGGCCAGTTGGTCTTGGACGCTGGGGCTTTGTCTGCGTTGAAGTCCGGAAAAAGCCTGCTGCCCATCGGTGTGACGGCGGTGGAGGGTGTTTTTGATAAAGGCGATGCGGTCGCCATTGTCGATACGAAGGGCCAAGAGCTTGCGCGCGGGCTGTCTAGCTATACATCTGAAGATGCAAAGAAGATCATCGGCAAGCGCTCCGGTGAAATCGAAGATATTTTGGGCTATCGCGGTCGCGACGAACTGGTCCACCGCGACGATATGGTTGTGAAGGAATAATAAGATGAGCGAACAATTCATTCCCGACTTGATGAAGTCTTTGGGCGAGGCCGCAAAAGCTGCCGGTCATGCCCTGGCCATAGCCACGACGGATGCCAAAAACCAAGCGCTCACAGAAGGGGCCAAAGCTATTCGTGCGCGTAAGGCCGAAATCATCGAAGCCAATGAACTGGACGTTGCCGCCGCCAAAGAAAAAGGCCTGACGGGTTCTATGATCGATCGCTTGGTCCTGAACGACGATCGCATCGAAGCCATGGCAAAAGGTCTGGAAGACATTGCGGGTCTGGACGATCCCGTGGGCCGCGTGCTGAGCGAATGGGACCGTCCCAACGGTTTGAAAATTCGCCGCGTGTCTGTGCCCTTGGGTGTTATTGGTGTCATCTACGAAAGCCGCCCCAACGTAACTGCGGACGCCGGGGCTTTGTGCTTGAAGGCCGGTAACGCTTCAATCTTGCGCGGTGGGTCGGAAAGCTTCCGCTCATCGGGTGTGATCCACAGCTGCTTGGTGGATGGTTTGAAAGCGGCAGGCCTGCCCGAAGACGCCATCCAACGCATTCCCACTACGGACCGCGCCGCCGTGGGTGAGATGCTGACCATGGTGGGGCTCATCGACGTGATTGTGCCGCGTGGTGGCAAATCTCTGATTGAACGGGTGATGAACGAAAGTAAGGTGCCTTTGTTCAAACACTTAGAAGGCATCTGCCACACGTACGTGGACGCCGGCGCGGATATGGACAAAGCCATTGATGTTGTGCTCAACGCCAAAATGCGCCGCACCGGAATTTGTGGTGCGACGGAAACCTTGTTGGTGGACAAAGCGGCGGGTGAATTTGTGTTACAGAACTTGGTCAACAGCTTGTTGGACGCCGAATGCGAAGTGCGCGGAGACGCGGCCGTTCAAGCCACGGATGAACGCGTAAAAGCGGCCCAAGCAGAGGACTGGGATACGGAATATTTGGATTCCATCATCTCCATTAAAACCGTGGACGGTGTGGACGGTGCCATGGCGCACATCGCGGCGCACAGCTCGGGCCATACCGATGCCATCATCACCGAAGACAAAGGGATTGCGCAGAAGTTTCTCAACTCCGTGGACAGTGCCATCGTCATGCACAATGCCTCCACCCAGTTTGCCGACGGCGGCGAGTTCGGCATGGGCGCGGAGATCGGCATCTCAACCGATAAAATGCACGCGCGCGGTCCGGTGGGTGTGGAGCAACTCACCAGCTTTAAATACCAAGTCATCGGAACGGGGCAAACGCGCCCCTCTTAGAATGGCGTCTTAAATCATGACACGCGAGATACGCACCGTTGGTCTGTTGGGGGGCTCGTTCAATCCAGCCCACGAGGGGCACGTGCACATTTCGCAAATGGCGCTGGACCGTTTGGGGTTGGACCAGCTTTGGTGGCTGGTGAGCCCGCAAAACCCGCTGAAAAGCACGGACGGTATGGGTTCGTTGTCCAGCCGTCTGAAATCCGCAAAGGCCGTGGCCCAAGCCGAGCCGCGAATCCGGGTTACGGACGCCGAATCGCGCCTGGGAACGCGTTATACGGTGGACACACTGGCCGCATTGCAGCAGCAAAACCCTAATTTGCGATTTGTGTGGATAATCGGGGCCGATAATTTGCGTCAAATCCCCAAATGGAAGGGCTGGCAGCGGATTTTCCGCACGGTGCCCATTGCGGTTTTCCCGCGTGCTCCGTATTCTTTAAGGGCCCTGAACGGACGGGCGGCAAAGCGCTTTTCGCGCGCGCAAATTCCGTCCCGACAGGCCCATGGGTTGGCCCTGAAAACGCCTCCGGCTTGGGTTTTTTTGAAAGCCCCGCTGAACGCGCAATCGGCCACTCGCATTCGTCGTCTTTCAGGGACGCCCGAATATCGGCCTTAGGCAGATATTAAGGGATTTCTGAGAGGCTGATAGGACAACAACTTGGAGGAACCAAACCATTCCTCAGACTGAGAAAAACCTGCCGAAGGGCGCTGAAATGCTCGATATGGTGGAACGCTCACTTGACGGTGATAAAGCCAAAGACATCACCGTGATCGATCTCTCTGGAAAAAGCGAAATCGCGGATTATCTCGTGGTCGCCTCTGGGACGTCTCAACGTCACGTGGGCGCCATGGCTGAACACCTGCGCGAAGAGCTCAAAAAGATGGGTGTCGTGCCCGTCGCCGTCGAAGGCATGCCCCAATGCGATTGGGTGCTGGTTGACGGCGGCGATGTCATCGTGCACCTGTTCCGACCCGAGGTCCGTGACTTCTACAACATCGAAAAGATGTGGGACGTCAAGAGCCAGTCACAAATGGCTCATGTGGAACCCCGCGTTTAAGGATTGAGCCAGATGCGCACCCATCTCATTGCGGTGGGCCGCATGAAGCCCGGTGTGGAGCGCACGCTCTTGGAGCATTACGCAGCCCGCTTGAACCCCGCACCGGACGTGCGTGAGGTTGAAGAAAAGCGCAACCTGCCGCCCGCAAAGCTAAAGGTGCGCGAAGGTGAACTTTTATTGGCCGCCGTTCCCGAAGGGGCTTTGGTGGTCGCCATGGACGAGCACGGTCGCCAACTGGGCAGCCGGGCCTTCGCGAAAAAACTGGGCCAGTGGCGCGACGAAGGTCAGCGCGATGTGGCCTTTTTGATCGGCGGTGCCGACGGATTGGACAAAGCGGTCTTGGAGCGCGCCAATTTGAAACTATCTCTAGGAGAGATGACCTGGCCGCACATGCTGGTTCGCGGTCTTTTGGCCGAACAGCTCTATCGGGCAAACGCCATTTTGACCGGCCACCCGTATCACCGTGACTAACGAACAAACAGAACCTCCCCAACACCGAATTTGAAGACATAACCATGACCGATAACTCTGAGCCAACCGTCAAAAAACCCGTCGTCCTTTGCATCCTGGACGGCTGGGGTGAGCGTAAAGAATCGCTCAACAACGCCATCCGCACGGGCGAGACCCCCAATTGGGACCGTTTGGTGGACAGCAACCCAAGCTCGGCCTTGAGTGCATCGGGATTGGACGTTGGCTTGCCGGACGGTCAAATGGGCAATTCCGAGGTCGGTCACATGACGTTGGGCTCGGGCCGTGTGGTGTTGCAAGACTTGCCGCGCATTGATGCCGCGATCCACGACGGCTCGCTCGATAAAAATCCTGCCCTGTTGTCTTTCATTGAAAAGCTCAAAGCGACAGGTGGCGTTTGCCATTTGATGGGGCTTTTGTCGCCCGGTGGCGTGCATTCCCACCAATGGCACATGCGTACGTTGGCGGGCATCATCTGCGCCCACGGGATTCCGGTTCAGGTGCACGCGTTTTTGGATGGCCGCGACACGCCGCCCAAAAGTGCTTACGACATGGTCTCGCGCTTTGAAGTCGATATCCGCCACATGGCGTGCATCAACATCGCCACCGTGACGGGACGCTATTGGGCCATGGATCGTGACAACAGGTGGGACCGTGTGGAAAAAGCCTATCGTTGCTTGGCTGAGGGCGAAGGCGAAAAAGCCATGACGACGTTGGAAGCCATTCAGGCGTCTTATGACAACGACATTACGGACGAATTTGTCGAACCGCACGTGATTGGCGATTTTGACGGCATGCAAAACGGTGATGGTCTCTTGATGGCGAACTTCCGTGCCGACCGCGCCCGCGAAATTTTGGCTGCACTCGCCGATCCCGCCTTTGACGCCTTTGAGCGTCCGCGCGATCTGCAATTCGCCGCGCAAACGGGCATGGTGGAATACTCCGACGCCCATAATGCGTATTTTGAGGCTCTGTTCCCGCCTGTGGAACTGAACGACATTTTGGGTGAAGTGATCGATGGGGCGAGTTTGAAACAGCTGCACATCGCGGAGACCGAAAAATACGCCCACGTGACGTTCTTCTTCAACGGCGGGCGCGAAGAACCGTTCCCCGGCGAAACGCGCATCTTGGTCAACTCCCCGGACGTGCCGACTTACGACCACCAGCCGGAGATGTCGGCACCGGAAGTCACCGACAAATTGATCGAAGCCATTGAGAGCTCGACGTACGACTTCATCGTTGTGAACTACGCCAACGGCGACATGGTCGGCCACACTGGTGTGATGGATGCCGCAGTGCAGGCTGTCGAAGCCGTGGACAAATGCTTGGGCCGACTGGAAGCCGCCGTGGTGGCCGCTGGCGGGACCATGTTGGTTACGGCGGATCACGGCAACTGCGAAAAAATGTGTGAAGGCGCCAATCCCCATACGGCGCATACCTTATTCAAAGTCCCCGCTGTTTTGGTCAATCCGCCCGCCCGTGCCAAGGGCTTGAACGAAGGCGGTTTGGCGGACATTGCGCCAACGATGTTGGACTTGTTGGGCTTTGATGTTCCCGAAGCCATGACGGGACACACTTTAATTCAGGAGTAATTTTGAACCGTGTTCAATTCGGCTCGCCCCCTCAACCTGTTCAGTGCTGCCGCCATTTTGGCGACCGTGCTTGTTTGTGGGCCGAACCCTTTGTTGGCGGCGGATGTGGATAAAGCGGACAAAAAGCTTCAATCCGTTCAAGACAAAATCAAACGCCAACAGGCCGAAAGTGAACGTCAGAAAAAGCGCGCGCTTCAGCTCAAATCCGAAATGTCTGCCATTTCCAAAGAACTGGTGCAGGCTGCGCAAAAGGTGCATGACCACGAAGCTTCAGTCGCGGGGGTGGAGGCGGAGCTCAACAAGCTGGAGCGTGCCGCCAAACTTAAAGAGCAAAAACTGCGCGAACGCCAACGCCAATTTTCCGGCGTGATGATGGCGCTGACGCGGATTGCGCGTTTTCCGTCCGAAGCCCTGGTGGCCCAGCCGATCCCGCCCGAAGACACGGTGCGCAGTGCGATCTTATTGCGGGCTGCCGTGCCGACCATCGAACAACGCGCGGATGCCTTGAAAGCTGAGCTGGATGAGTTGGCCGAAGCCCGGCGCAAGGTGGACGATCAACGCCAAGTCTTGCTGGCGGCCGTAGAAGGCCTGCGCTCTGAAGAGATGCGCATCGAAGGGATCCGCAAGAAAAAAGCCGCCCTGCGTGCAGAAGCCATTTCCAAAAGCCGCGCCGCGCAATCGAAAGCGCGCAAGCTTGCCAAGCAGGCCAAAAACCTGCGTGATTTGGTGAGCAAGCTGAACAAGGCCCAAGCCGAGGCCAAACGCAAAGCCGAAGCCGAGGCCCGCGCCGCCGCTGAAGCCAAAAAACGCGTGGCGCAAAAAGCGCTAGCGCTTCAAAAGTCGAAAGATGTCCCGCCAGAAGCTAAAGCCGAAGCCAAAGCCAAGCCTCAACCTGCTAATTTGATGGCGTCCGCCGACATCAGTCTTTTGGGCGGTGTGGAAAAAGTCTCCAAAGCGCGCGGCAAGCTGCCCTATCCGGCCATTGGCCGCGTTGTCGGGCGTTACGGTCAACAATTGGACGGTGGATTGACGTCGAAAGGCCTGTCGCTGGAAACCCGCGATGGGGCGCGGGTTATTGCGCCGTTTTCGGGGAAAGTCGTCTTTTCCGGGCCGTTTCGGGGCTATGGTCAGCTGTTGATCATTGATCACGGTGAAGGGTATCACTCGCTTTTGGCCGGGCTTGGCCGCATTGATACGCTCATGGATCAACGCGTCGTTGCGGGCGAGCCCGTCGCGATCATGGGTGGGGATGGCGAAGAGCCTGTTCTTTATGTAGAATTCCGCCGCAACAACCAGCCGATTAATCCGCTGCCATGGCTTGCCAGAAGCAAGCGAATGGCGCAATCTCAGCCGAAGGGTTGAATCAGGGAAACCATTTGAGATGAAGACAAAAATGACGTTCACAAAAACCATTGCCACCGCACTGATCGGTGTGGCCTTGTTCTGCGCTCCTCAGATTTCCCAGGCTGCGGAGGACAAAGACGCGGCTGAGACCTATAAGCTGTTGCAGCTGTTTGGCAAAGTTTTCGAACGCGTGCGATCCGATTATGTGGAAAAGCCGTCGGACAAGGAATTGATCGAAGCGGCCTTAAACGGCATGTTGAATTCCTTGGACCTGCATTCGCGCTTTGAAAGTGCGGACCACTTCAAAGACAGCCAAGTCGAAATCAAAGGTGAGTTTGGTGGTCTTGGTATCGAAGTGACCATGGACAGCGGCGTGGTCAAAGTGGTTTCCCCCATCGACGATACCCCTGCACACCGGGCCGGATTGCAACCGGGGGATTACATTACCCACTTGGACGGTGAGCAAGTGATGGGCTTGTCCTTGACGGAAGCCGTGAAAAAAATGCGCGGCCGCGTGGGTGAAGAAATTGTCCTGACCATTGTCCGTGAAGGCAAGGACCCGTTCGATGTATCCATTATCCGTGCCATTGTGAAGCTGACGGCGGTGCGTTCGCGCTTGGAAGACGACATTGCCTACCTGCGCATCACTAAGTTCAACGAACAGACCTCCAAGGGCCTGTCCAAAGCTTTGAAAAAATTGCGCAAGGAACTCAAAAAAGAGGATAAGGACGCAACGCTGCAAGGCGTGGTGCTGGATCTGCGCTCCAACCCCGGTGGTTTGTTGGATCAAGCGATTGCGGTTTCGGACGCGTTTTTGGAACACGGTGAAATCGTCTCGATCCGCTCCGAACAACACCCCGACACGGCGCAACGTTTCAACGCGCGCCCGGGTGATTTGACCAATGGTTTGCCGGTGGTGGTGTTGACCAATGGCGGTTCTGCATCGGCTTCTGAAATTGTGGCGGGTGCCCTGCAAGACCATGGTCGCGCCATCATCATGGGGACCAAGTCGTTCGGTAAAGGTTCGGTTCAGACCATCACGCCGTTGGGTAATTACGGTGCCATGTTCATGACCACGGCACGCTACTACACACCTTCGGGCCGCTCCATCCAGGCGGTGGGCATCACGCCAGATATTGTCGTGCCGCAATCGAAGTTGGAAAGCTTAGAGCCTACCCGTCAACGTCGCGAACGCGATCTGCGGGGTGCTTTGGATAAAGAAAACGGCAAAAAAGCCGACGAAGAAGCCAAAGCCAACGGCAAGGCCAAAACCGAAGAGGAAGAAGAAAAGCCCGTTGATTATCAGCTGATCCGTGCTTTGGATTTGATCCATGGCATCAAGCTGTATGAAAGCCTGGGTGGCGTTCAGGGCTAAAGCAAACACCGTGGGGAGGCCGTGTGATGAAGTTTGGGGTTTGGTGAGGGTTTTAGAGTGAAGCTCCCGCTCGTCGATAAACTGTCTGGATTGGGGGGCGTGTTTGCGCGCCTCAACCCTTTGGCGTTGCTGAAAAAACGCAAGGGCGACGATGATGACTTCGATGACGAAGACCGAGACTTTCGTCCCTCTGGCGGTGATGAAGAAGACTTCCTCGGCGATTTGGGTGATCTTGATAAAATTGAATCGGATGCGACTGAACGCGATGACGCAGAAGCTGAAGAAGACGATGACGACCCGTTCGGTGATGATGACGATGATGATGACTTTGGCGGCTTCGATGACGACGATGACGATGACGCCGCCGCCGAACCGGATATTTTGGATGAGTATGACGCCGAAGACACTGAGGATTTTGTCGACTTAGACGACGTTTTTGCCGGCAGCGATGAAGAGCTGATCGGGGATGACGAACAAGACGTTCCCGACTTCGAACTCGACGGCTTTGACGATGGCGGGGGTCTTGAAGACGACGAAGATGCTGATGAGGCGGCGCAAAAAGCGAAGCTGAAAAAGCTATTGATCATGGCCGGCGGCGGCGTTGGCGTGGCGGTGGTCTTGGGCGCGCTCGCTTGGTGGCTTCTTGGCAGTGGCGATGGCGCTGAAGATGTGGCGCAAGCCGACGGGGCCAGCACGTTGCGGGGCGACATTGATTTGGGTGGATTGACGGCGCCTGTTTCCACACCCAGCCCGACACCCGCTCCCGCACCTGCATCCAGTCCTAAAGTTGCGCCGGCTCCAGCTCCGGCTGCGTCAACCCAGCCTGCCTCCACCCCCAGCCCCACAGGGGCATCTCCAGCCCAAGGTGCTCAGCCTGCGTCACCGCCAAGTCCGCAAGCCGCGGGCGGCGTTGGTGGTGGGGAAAGTGCGGCGGACCCGTCTTCGATGATCGGGCAGCTCAAGCTGCATGGATTGGACGTACAGATGGAACCGGGTGCAGGTTTAATCATTCCGTCCGTGACCGTCGCTTCTTATGAAAACGTCGCGCCCTGGCCAGCGGGGCAACCGCTGCAGGCCGCCCCCCTGGAAGGGCTAACGGAACCAGGTGAACACGGTCCCTTGCCGATCATTGCCCAAGACGGTCTCACCCCCTTCGATGCCTATGCCCGACCCGAACCGACGGAACAAAGCGGGGATCCCAAAGTTGCAATCATCATTACAGGGCTTGGCATGTCACGGGCCGCGACCCAGACGGCTTTGAACACCATGCCGCCGGATGTGGCATTTGCCTTGAGCGTTTATGGCCGGGGTCTGGATTTTTGGGGCCGTCAAGCGCGCCAAACCGGACATGAGTTGTTGTTGGAATTGCCTGCTGAATCCACCGATTTCCCGTTTTCCGACCCAGGCCCCAATGCTCTGCAGTCTTTAGCCACACCGGAAGACAACATCGCCCAGCTGGAATGGATATTGAGCCGCACCACGGGATACTTCGGGGTGATCAGTGTGTATGGATCGAAGTTCTTAAGTGTTGAAGAGCAAGTTGAGAACGTGATGCGCGCGCTCAAAAAGCGCGGGATCATGTATGTGGATGGTGGCGCACAGGATTCCTTGGGCACGCGTGCAGCGTACAAGCTGAAAACCAATTGGGCTGCGGTGGAAGTGACATTGGACGACAAACCTGGGCGCGCCGCATTCAAGGCTCGGCTGGCAGAGTTCGAAGAGCTGGCGAAACGCCGTGCGTTGTCCATCGCCCGGGTGTCGGCTTCCCCCATGGCGTTGGAGCTGTTGTCCGTGTGGTTGCGCTCGCTGAACGAAAAAGGGTTGAAGCTTGTTCCTGTTTCCTCTCTAGCCAACAAGCAGCTCATCAGATAGAAACATCCCATGGGTAAAAAAGACCTTCCATATCGCTTGGGCGTCGGTGCCGTGTTGCTCAATGCAGACGGCCAAGTCTTCGTGGCTGAACGCATCGATACACCCAGCGCGTGGCAAATGCCTCAAGGCGGGATTGACGCGAACGAAGCCCCCGACGTGGCTGTCATGCGTGAGCTGGAAGAAGAAATCGGCACGGCAAATGCTGCTGTTGTCGCCCAAACAGAAGATTGGCTGGTCTACGATTTGCCAAAAGACGTGCGCAAAAAAGTCTGGAAAGGCCGCTTTCGGGGGCAAAAGCAGATGTGGTATGCGCTCCGCTTTAAAGGCCAAGACGCCGACATCGATTTAAACGCCCACAAACACCCGGAATTTTCCAAGTGGCGCTGGGCGGACATGGCGGACTTGCCGGACTTGATCGTGCCGTTCAAACGCGATCTTTATGTTGAGATCGTGAAATCCTTCATTCATCTGGCCGGATCTAAGGGCTGAGGACCGTACTTTATGAGCTATCTGCAAGTCATCATCGGCTTCGTGTTTTTGTTGGGCGGGGCCGAGTTTTTGGTCCGGGGTGCGGTGCAAATCTCGGTTAAGGCCGGATTGTCGGCGTTGTTGATCGGTATGACCGTTGTGGCTCTGGGCACCTCAGCGCCGGAGTTCGTGGTGAGCTTGTCCGCCGCCCTGGACGGATCGCCCGGCATGGCGCTGGGTAACGTGGTGGGCTCCAACATCGCCAATCTCTGGCTGATTTTAGGGGCGACCGCCTTTTTAGCGCCCATCGTTGTGGATACCCGCGCAGTTATTCGCGATGCCTTGATGGTGACGGCGGCGACGGCTTTGTTCACATGGCTGTGCTTGTCGGGCTCCATCGAACGGATCGCCGGTGGCGTCATGGTGGTGGCGTTGGCGCTGTATTTCTTGCGCTCTTACCTGCGGGAAAAATCAGACGGTGCGGCCAGTGCGCATCTGCACGAACGCGAGGCCGAAGAGTTCCAAGATGTGAAAATGTCCACGTTGATGGCGTGGGTGAGCTTGATCGGCGGTGCGGTGGCTTTGTCGTTCGGAGCCGACCAATTGGTCACCGGCGGCAGTGTCATTGCGCGGGGCTTTGGCGTTCCTGAAGAAGTCATCGGCTTGACCTTGATCGCGTTTGGCACGTCTCTGCCGGAATTGGCGGCTTCGGGCATGGCGGCTTGGCGCGGGCATACGGACGTAGCCATCGGCAACGTCATCGGCTCGAACCTGTTCAACACCTTGGCTGTCATTGGTGGCGTGGCGATGATTACACCGCTTGAAGTGCCAGAACAATTGGTGCGCTTCGATGTGTGGGTGATGATGGCGGCGACGTTGATGATCTTGGCTTATTTGGCGGTGGGCAGGCGGTTTGCAAGGCCGGAAGGGTTCTTGTTTTTAACGGCTTACGGTCTCTATATCGCTGCTCAAGCGGTTGGTGTGGATCAGGTGCTGGGCTGGATCAGCTGATTTTGTCCCCTAGCGGCCTCTGTGAGGCCTAAGAACCCCTTGGGATCATAGGGGTTTTCGTTGCACTTGCATCCTTGGCGCTCTTCGACCATTCTCCGCCTATGGAAACCAAAGACCAGCCCAATGTCTTGATCACAGGTGCCGCGCACCGGATTGGCCGCGCCATCGCACTGGATTTGGCTCAGCACGGTTTTGGCGTGGCCGTGCACTACAATGCGTCTAAAGATGCAGCGCAAGAGCTGGTCAAAGCCATTGTTGCGGACGGCGGGCGTGCCGTCGCCGTTCAGGCCGAGTTGGCGGATGAAGAGCAGGTCAAAACCCTGATCCCTGCCGCCACAGACGCACTGGGCCCGCTGACGGTGTTGGTGAACAACGCGTCTTTGTTTGAAAATGACACGGTTGAAGACTGCACCCGCGAAAGCTGGGATCAGCATATGGACGTGAACCTGCGGGCTCCGTTTGTGCTGTCGCAAATGTTTGCCGAACAGCTCCCGCACGGCGTGGAGGGCTCCATCATCAACCTGTTGGACCAGCGGGTGTGGAACCTCACCCCGTTCTTTATGTCCTACACAGTGTCGAAAACCGCCTTGTGGACATTGACCCAAACTTTGGCGATGGCTTTGGCCCCGCAAATTCGTGTAAACGGTGTGGGCCCGGGGCCGACCATACGCAATGAACGCCAATCCGAGGACGACTTTACCCGCCAATGGTCGGAAATCCCCTTGGCGCGCCGTGTTATGCCTCAAGAAATTGCCGACGCCGTCCGTTTCCTTGTCAACGCACCGTCCATGACGGGGCAAATGATTGCCCTGGACGGCGGCCAACATTTGGGTTGGGGCCAAGCGTCCAACCGTCTCGTCCCAAATGAGTAACCTTTGAATAGAAAAGAAACAGCCATGAGCACCCCCAACGTCCGTCTTGTTCCGTCTCCCAGCATTGCCGATGCCCGTTCCGGCATCCGTCATGTTTTTGTGCGCGATCTGGTTGTCGACACATTTATCGGCATTTACGACCATGAAAAAGACGACAAGCAGCGCGTGCGTCTGAATTTGGACTTGGCGGTGTTTGAAGGCGACGTGTCATCTGTCAAAGACGACATCCAAAATGTGGTCTGTTACGAACAAATCAGCAACGATGCTCGTCAGGTTTGCAACGATGGTCACACCAATCTGGTGGAAACCTTAGCCGAAGAGATTGCCATCGTATGTTTGGCCAATGCGCAAGTGCGTTCCGTTCGTGTACGGGTGGAAAAATTGGATGTGTTCGCAGACGCAGCAAGTGTCGGTGTCGAAATCGAACGCTTTAACCCTGAAGTATAGTTTACGTTTTACTTTGAGCACTTTGAGAGCTCACACGTGCCTTGTCTTCTGCCAAAATGGGGCAGGTTGTGCACAGTCGCCGATTCGTCTGTTTGCCATCTTTGTGTAACTTAGCTTTCATAGTGGTTTAATCTGTTTAGACCACACAAAATAAAAAATTCAATAAAATCAATGTGTTAAAAAAATGCTCAATTTATGAGCAATTTATAGAATATTAAGGACTCCTAAGGCATTTCATCTGAGCTTAGGGTTTGTACACAACCTTATCCACAGACTCCGTGGATATGTATACCCGTCAAGATGCTTCATCACTATTTTCTAATTTTTATTGACCAAAAAGTATGTGCCCCTTTGCGCATAGGCGTCGAAGGGCGTAATTTGGGACCATGCAAAACGGCGACGAAACACCTCTTGAACAAGATCAAGACCTTGGCGGTCAAGACGACGCGCAACCGCTTCAGGGCGTCGATGTTATTGAACAGCATTTAAAGACCTTGCCCGCTAAGCCCGGCGTCTATCGCATGTTGGGCGAAGCTGGAAAAGTCCTCTATGTGGGCAAGGCCAAAAACCTCAAGAAACGCGTCGCCAGTTACACAAAGCCCGAGCGCCAATCCATCAGAATTCGCCGGATGGTTGCGCAAACCCGGTCCATGGAGTTTGTCACAACCCACACGGAAGCTGAGGCGTTGCTGCTGGAATCCAACCTGATCAAGAAGTTGGCGCCGCGTTACAATATCCTTTTGCGCGACGACAAGAGCTTTCCGGAAATTCTCGTGACCTCGTCCCATGACTTTCCCCGGGTGTTGAAGCACCGGGGTGCGCACAAGGTGAAGGGTGAATACTTTGGCCCCTTTGCCAGCGTCTGGGCGGTGAACGAAACGCTGACGGTGCTCCAGCGGGCCTTTTTGTTGAGAACGTGCACCGACAATGTTTTCGCCAACCGCACGCGGCCGTGTTTGCTGTTTCAAATCAAGCGCTGCTCGGGCCCGTGTGTGGAGGGCAAAATTGACCAAAAACACTATGCCGAGCTGGTGGACGAATCCCGTCAATTCTTGCAAGGCAAAAGCCAGGATATCCAAAAGCGCTTGGCCAACCAGATGCAGACGGCGTCTGACGACATGGAATTCGAAAAAGCCGCCGAGTACCGGGACCGCATCCGTGCGCTGACCCGCATTCAACAGCACCAAGACATCAACCCCGGCAATGCCCAAGACGCCGACGTGGTGGCTTTGCATCAGAAAAATGGGCTCAACTGCGTGCAGGTGTTCTTTTTCAGGGGCGGGCGCAACTTTGGCAACCGGGCGTATTTCCCGACCCAGGCCAAGGGCGAAGGCGAGCCCGAGGTCTTGGAAGCGTTCTTGGGCCAGTTCTACGCCCAACACCGCCCACCGCGTGAAATCTTGCTCAGCCATAAAATTCCGAATACGGAGCTCGTCGCCGATGCCTTGGCCGTGCGGGCGGAGCGCAAGGTTAAACTCAGCCGTCCCACACGGGGCGACCGGGCGAACTTGGTGAGCCACGCGCACGACAATGCCCGCGACGCCTTGGCGCGGCGTTCGGCCGAGTACGCAACGCAGGAAAAAATGTTGGAGGATATGGCGGGGCTGTTTGACTTGGACCACCCGCCACAACGCATCGAGGTCTACGATAACTCCCACATTTCGGGCACCAATGCGGTCGGCGCGATGATTGTGGCCGGGCCCGAAGGGTTTCGCAAAAACGCATATCGCAAGTTCAATATCCGAGGCGCCTCAAACACCGAGGCCGGGGAAGACGGATTTGCACCGGGCGATGACTACGCCATGATGAAAGAAGTGCTCACTCGGCGTTTCAAGAAGGCCTTAAAAGATGTGGAGGAAGCGGGCGGCGAGCGCGGGGCGGACTGGCCCGACTTGTTGCTGATCGACGGCGGTAAAGGCCAGCTGAGCGTGGTGTTGGAGGTCATGGAAACCTTGGGCGTTGAGGGCGTCACGGTGGCCGGTGTCTCCAAGGGTCCGGACCGTAACGCCGGGCGTGAACAAATCCACTTGCCCGGCCAGCCTGTCAAACACTTACATGAACGCGATCTGGTGCTCTATTTTATTCAGCGTCTGCGCGACGAAGCGCATCGCTTCGCCATCGGCACCCACCGGGCCAAACGTTCTAAAGCACAGGCACATTCGAAGCTTGACGACATTCCGTCCATTGGCGCCAAGCGCAAAAAAGCGCTGTTGCATCACTTTGGATCGGCCAAGGCGGTGGAGGAATCTGGGCTGGTGGATTTAGAAGCTGTGGACGGAATTTCAAAATCCATTGCAAAACAGATATATGACTGGTTTCATCCGGACGCTTAGGACGTTAATATGGTGTTCCATTTCAACCTCCTGGATTCTTAAGAACAGCGCATGGTTCTCAATATTCCCAACATTCTAACGGTGACCCGGATTATGATTATTCCGGTGGTTTTGGGCTTTATTATGTGGGGCACGCCGTTGGGCAATTGGCTCGCGTTTTCAGCCTACACATACGCGTGCATCACCGACTTCTTTGATGGTTACCTGGCGCGCGCCTGGCACCAACAATCGGCTTTTGGGCGGTTCTTGGACCCCATTGCCGATAAGCTTTTGGTCGCGGGCGTGTTGTTTGTGTTGGTGGGTGTGGAAAGCATTTCCGCCATTCACATTCTGCCCGCCGCCGTCATTTTGTGCCGTGAGATTTTGGTTTCCGGCCTGCGTGAATTTTTGGCCGAGGCCCGCGTAGGCCTGCCTGTCAGCATGTTGGCGAAGTGGAAAACCACCATTCAAATGCTGGCCCTAGGCTTTTTGATTGTGGGCGACGCGGGGCCGGACTTCGGCTTTGCCACCACATGGGAAATTGGGGCGTATGGTTTGTGGATCGCTGCGGCGATCACCATCATTACGGGGTATGACTACCTGCGCGCCGGGCTGCGCCACATCGCGGAGACCGACGAAGCAAAGCCGGAGAAATAAGACATGTCGGGCTTGCAAGACGATTGTTTTCGCATTGGCGACGAACTGATGCCCTTCGACGAGGGGTTGGAGATCTTGAAAGCCCGTGCCAGCCGCGTGGTGGGCATGGAAACGGTTTCTCTACCCAACGCTTTGGGCCGGGTCTTGGCCGAAGACATTTACGCACCGCGCGACGTTCCCCCACATGACAATTCCGCTGTGGACGGTTACGCCGTGCGTCATGCCGATTTGGCCGCAGACAGCGAAACCCGCCTGCCCGTCACCGCACGCATTGCCGCAGGCCATCCGTTGGAGCGTGCGTCCGAGCCCGGCGAAGCCGTGCAAATCTTCACAGGCGCGCCCGTGCCCGAAGGTATGGACACGGTGTTCATGCAAGAAGATATTGCCCGCGACGGTGATGACGTGATCTTGCCCGCAGGCCTCAAGCCCGGTGCCAACCGCCGCAAACAAGGCGAAGATGTGCGCGAAGGCGACATTATTATAGAGACTGGGCAGATGATGCGCGCTCAGGAAATTGGCTTGGCGGGCTCAGTTGGGCGCGGCGAAGTCAAAGTCTTTCGCCGTCTGCGCGCCGCTGTGTTCTCGACAGGAGATGAGGTCGCCGACCCAGTCCATGACAACGCAGGACCGGGCGCCATTTATGACGCCAACCGCTACACCATTGGTTCGTTGTTGCGCGGCATGGGCTGCGAAGTGACCGATTTGGGCATCTTGCCCGACCGGGTGGCGGAAATCCGTTCCGCCCTTCATGACGCGGATCCGGGGCACGATCTCATCATCACGTCCGGCGGCGTCAGCTTAGGCGAAGAAGATCACATCACCAAAGTGGTGCAAAGTTTGGGGCAGCTGGATTTCTGGCGCTTGGCGATTAAGCCGGGCCGTCCCATGGCGCTGGGCAAAGTTCTGGACACGGCGTTTGTCGGTCTTCCTGGGAACCCGGTGGCAGCCATGGTAACATTTATGCGCATCGCGCGTCCGCTGATCTTGGAATTGTCGGGGCGCAAACATGTTGATCCGCTGGTCTATCAAATCCCCGCAGGGTTTGAGATGAACAAGAAAAAAGGTCGGCGCGAATGGCTGCGCGCCAATCTGAAAACGGACGCCACAGGTCAGACGAAAGTCTACAAGTACCCGTCCCAAGGATCGGGTATCTTGACGTCCATGGTCGCCAGTGACGGCTTGGTGGAATTGCCGGAAGATCTGGACAAAGTTGCTGAGGGGGACTTGGTAAACTTCATACCGTTTGGGGAGATGACATCGTGAAAGTTCTTTATTTTTCTTGGTTAAAAGAAAAAATCGGTAAGGGCGAAGAACAGCTCGACCTGCCCGACGGCGTCTGCGACGTACAAGGCCTGTTGGACTGGATGAAAGACCGTGGTGACGGCTTCACCGATGCCTTCGCCAACGACGCCATTATTCGTGTTGCGGTCAATCACGAATACGTGGAACGCACCCACGCCGTTCAAGCGGGTGACGAAGTCGCCATCTTCCCGCCGGTGACCGGGGGTTAGACACAGATGATCCGTGTCCAAGACCAAGACTTCGATCCGGGCAAAGAGCTTGAGCAATTGACCGAGGGCAATACGTCCATCGGGGGTGTTTGCTCGTTCATCGGATTGGTGCGCGATTTTGCCGATGGCGACACGGTTTCATCCATGACCCTGGAACACTATCCGGGCATGACGGAAAAGCAGCTGGAAGCTATTGAGGCCGAAGCCTGTGAGCGTTGGCCCTTGGACGCGACATTGATCATACACCGCTATGGCACGCTGGATGCGGGTGCGCGCATTGTGTTTGTCGCAACCGCCTCCGCTCATCGTGAAGCTGCCTTTGAAGCGTGTCACTTTTTGATGGATTGGCTGAAAACCAAAGCCCCGTTTTGGAAAAAAGAAAGCGGTGCGGCGGGTGAACAATGGGTCGAAGCCAAAGACAGCGACGACCAAGCGACGGAGCGTTGGAACACTTAAGTGGCCCGCACGTAAGGGGGAAGACCCATTCGATTTGACGCGATCTTTTTCGATTTCGACGGTGTCCTGGCCGAAAGTGCGGACATCAAAGCCGATGCCTTTCGGGAACTCTACGCAGAGTTTGGAAACGAGGTTGTCGAAAAGTGTGTCGCGCATCACCGCTACCACGCGGGGATTTCCCGGGTTGTGAAAATTGAAAAATATCATGCGGAGCATCTAGGCATTGAGCTTAGCGGCGCAGAGCTGGCCCAGTGGGTGAAGCGTTACAGCACCATTGTGGAATCCAAAGTTGTAAATGCGCCAGCCGTTTTGGGTGTGGATGCGTTTTTGCGCTCAGAAACGCTTCCGCTTTATGTGATTTCAGGAACACCCGAAGACGAGCTTTTGCGCATCGTAACGGCGCGCGGTTGGGATGAACACTTTGAAGAAGTCCACGGCTCGCCGCGCCTAAAGCCTGTTATCATAGAAGACATCTTGGCGCGCACCGGCTTGGCGCGGGACCGGGTGCTGTTCGTTGGCGATGCCATGACCGATTACAACGCGGCCCAGGACACGGACCTTGCGTTTTTGGGGCGTGTTGCGCCAGGGGATGAAAATCTATTTCCAGAAGGTACAACCCTGGTGGACGATTTAACCGGGCTTTCGGACTTCGTTCGCGCCTAAGCAAAAACGAGCAGCTTTTCCGCTGCCCGTCGTTATTGCGCCACTGGTTTTGCCCGTTGGTGCTGCTTTTGTAGATATGGGGTGTATGGTTTGAATGTCGTCTCACAATAATTTGAGAATACCTGCTGTAGGCTTTAAAATCCCAGATAGATCAACAAATTATAAGAATACATAGATAGAGGGAGAGCGGGCATGGCACGCGAACGTGATGAGCAAGACCGGGATGAACGGGACGACAAACCGGAAAAGGCCTACAAGGACTTAGACTTCATCATGAGCCGCGCAGGTCGCCCCATGCGCATTCTTTCGGAGTTCTTGGAGCCCGAAGACCGGTTCGAACGCTACAACATTTCCGACACCATTGTGTTCTTTGGCTCCGCCCGCACGCTTTCGCGCGAAGAGGCGGAGAACGAATTGGTCTCGGCCCAAAAGCACGGCGGCGATGTGGCCACGGCGGAACGCGATTTGCTGATGTCGCGCTACTATGAAGATGCACGTGAACTCTCCTACAAAATGACCGAGTGGTCCAAGGGGCTCAAAGGCAACGCCAAGCGGTTTGTGATCTGCACAGGTGGCGGTCCCGGCATCATGGAAGCTGCGAACCGTGGCGCTGCTGAAGCCAAAGGCCACAATGTTGGGCTTAATATTTCGCTGCCGTTTGAACAGCACGAAAATCCATATATCTCGCGCGAGTTGTCGTTTGATTTTCACTACTTCTTTATGCGCAAATTTTGGTTTTCTTATCTCGCCAAAGCCATGGTGGTGTTTCCGGGGGGATACGGAACGCTTGATGAGTTTTTTGAGCTGATGACCTTGGTGTCGACCAAAAAGATGGGCAAGGCCATGCCGGTGGTTCTTTATGGTAAAGACTATTGGAACGAGGTTTTCAATCTGGATGCCATGGTGAAATACGGCACCATTTCACCCAGCGATCTGGAGCTGTTCCACACATCTGACGATGTCGAAGACGCGTTTGACTTTTTGACCAACAAGCTCACAGAACATCACCTGGATAAACCCGGCGGCAGTATGTAAGCGCAACGCTTTTGGGCGTATAATAGAAAGAGCCCCCCTCGATCGGAAGGAGAACGCCATGTTCCAAAAACCTTCCCTTATGTTGCGCATTGCCATTGGCAAAGGCGTTGGTTTTTTGATCGGTTTGATCGGGCTGATCACTTTGCCGTATTTCGTGGACGAAGCCGGGTGGATGATACGCTTTGGTGTGCTGTTTTGGTACGCCACCGTGGGTGCCGTTATCGGTGTCTATGGGGTTTTCACCCATCACCCCGTGCTGCACCTGCCACTGCCGTGGTGGGTCCGCGCACCTATAATAGGGGCGTGGATGAACTTCGTCCTGACGCTGTTTGTCTACGAACAGTTCGCGGTTTGGATGGTGGAGATTTCCACCGTGATGTTTGGCAGCGCAACGTTGATGACATCGCCGTTCTGGTTTGTGTTGGAAGGCGCACTGGTGGGCTTGTTGATCGGTTATCTCGCCACCCGCTTTGGCGGTGAAGGCAAGGAAACGGTCGGTCGTTAAGCCCTACCCTCAAAACAAAACAGGCCCCACCGTTGGATGGGGCCTGTCGGTGTTCAGAGCGTCGGTTTATTCGGCGGCGACGGTGGCCGCTTCTTTACCCACCGCACGATCATAGTCGCTGATCAACTGATTGGTGATTTCACCCACCTCAAAAGTGAGATCGTCGATCTTGCCCACAGGCGTGACTTCTGCAGCCGTTCCGGTCAAGAAAATCTGTGTCGCGTTTTTCAACTCATCCGGCATGATCACGCGTTCAACCACTTCGATGCCACGCGCTTTGGCCAAGTCGATGACGGTGCGGCGCGTGATGCCGTCCAAGAAGCAATCGGGAACAGGCGTGTGCAGTTTGCCGTCGCCCATCTCCATAAAGATGTTGGCACCCGTGGCTTCGGTGATTTGGCCGCGCCAGTCCAAAAGCAAAGAATCGGTGTAGCCGTCGCGTTCCGCATCGTGCTTGGACAGGGTCGAAATCATATAGAGACCACACGCCTTCGCATGCACCGGGGCGGAGTTCGGCGGCGGGCGACGCCACTGAGACGTCTTCAGGCTGATGCCCTTGGCACGCAGTTCGGGGGAGAAATAGCTGGGCCATTCCCAAGCGGCCACGGCCACGTGGATCGTATTGCTTTGCGCAGACACACCCATCATTTCGCTGCCACGCCACGCGATGGGGCGAAGGTAGCCGTCGGTGATGTTGTTGACCTCACACGCGTCGTATTGGGCTTTGTTCAGCTCATCGGCAGAGTAGGGGATTTCAAAACCCAAAATCTCGGCGGATTTGAACAGACGTTCGGTGTGCTCTTCCAGCTTGAAAATCTTACCGCCGTACATGCGCACGCCTTCGAAGACGCCGGAGCCATAGTGCAAGGCGTGGGTCAGCAAATGGACCTTCGCATCGCGCCATTCGACCATTTCACCGTCATACCAAATTTTGCCATCACGATCGTCGTAAGCTGGTCCCGCCATCGTCTTCATCCTTCGCCTTGAAATAGCTGAACATTTTCCGGTTCAGTCTTGAAATATTATTGCCCTAACCCGGAATCTCCAGGAATGTTGTTGCTTTTTTTATCAGGATCAGGCATATATGTCAACAACACTGACTTATTTTTTGAGGCCCCAAATGAGCCCTGATGATCCGCAATCCGGTATAACGGTTCTGGAAGACGCGCTTTCGCCGTATCTCAGCGAAGAAGAGTTGCGGCGCGCCATTGAGCTGTTGTTTTTTGCTTATCGCGATTTCACGGGCGAGGCCGACGCTATTTTGGCCGATGACGGATTTGGGCGTGCGCACCACCGGGTGATCTATTTCGTCAAACGCAATCCCGGCATTACGGTCAATCATCTGCTGGGCATTTTACAAATCACCAAACAAAGCCTGTCGCGGGTGCTGGGTCAGTTGGTTCGCGACGGTTACATTTTGCAAGAAACCGACGATGAAGACCGACGTCGGCGCACGTTGACCCTGACCGATAAGGGCGCGGAGCTCGAAGGTCGTCTGACGACGTGTCAAAGTGAACGCATCAGCCGCGCTTATAAACTGGCGGGACCGGAAGCGGTCAAAGGCTTTAAAAAGGTGCTGACCGAAATCATCAATGCCCAAGACCGTGCGCGGTTTACAGGTGGTGGCCCTCACACCGATTGAGGTGCTATGGTGTTGCACCATAGATGAACCTAGGGATGAAGCTGGCGTATGGTCGCAGACCTTCCACACATTTTGGTCGTTGATGATGATGATCGCTTGCGCACATTGCTGCAGAAATATCTCAGCGACAGCGGCTTTGTCGTCGTCAGCGCAACCGATGCCGCCGATGCTAGGCAAAAGCTCAAGTCCTTGGCTTTTGATTTGATCATTTTGGATTTGATGATGCCGGGCGAAAGTGGGCTGGAATTCGCACAAGATTTCCGCAAAAGATCCACCGTGCCGATCTTGATGCTCACGGCCATGGGCGAAAGCGACGACCGCATTAGCGGACTGGAATGCGGCGCGGACGATTACCTGACCAAACCGTTTGAACCGCGCGAGCTGTTGCTGCGCATCAACAACATCTTGAAGCGTGCGCAAATGGCTCCGGTTGAACCCGAAGCGCCTGCCGTGATTTCCATGGGTGAGGCTGCGTTCGATTTGGACCGGGGCGAGCTTAAAGTCGCTGGACGGCCTGTGCGTTTGACCACTGTTGAAGTGCAGCTGCTGAAAGCCTTGGCGGAACGTCCGGGCGAGCCGTTGTCACGCGATGATTTGATAGTACGCACAGGTGCTGCCACGGACGCCAGCTCCGGCGGGCGGGCCATCGATGTGCAGGTCACACGGTTGCGGCGTAAAATCGAACAAGACCCGAAATTGCCACGCTACCTGCAAACGGTGCGCGGCAAGGGTTACGTGTTGATGCCGGATTGAGGTGAAGATGAAACTGCATTTTTCCACCTTTTTAAAACCGTACCTGCCCAAAAGCCTGCTGGGCCGTTCGGTCCTAATCATTGTGACGCCCTTGATCTTGTTGCAGGTGATCACGGCGACGATTTTTTTTGAAAACCACTGGGGCAAGGTCGGCCGCCGTTTGGCGCTGGGGGTGGCGGGTGAAATTGCATTGATTACGGAAGGCATGCGCCGCGCGCCGGACTTAACGTCGCAAGGTGTGTTGTTTCGCCAGGCTTGGATGTCGCTGCAACTGGAATTGACATACACGCCCGGTGCGTTCTTGGAAGACCAAACCAAAGTGGGTGAGCCGATTTTGGTGCGCCAGTTGACCGGCGCCATGGACGAAGTCGTCAACAAACCGCACCGCATTGACGCGGCAACGCAGGATCGTTTTGTCGAGATGGATGTGCAATTGCCCGACGGTGTGTTGCACGTTGTGGTGCCCAGAAAACGCCTGTTTTCCACCACGACCTATGTGTTTGTGTTGTGGATGGTGGGCACGTCCTTGTTGTTGTTTGCCGTGGCCGTGATCTTCATGCGCAACCAAGTCCGTCCCATCCGCAGGCTGGCGCGCGCCGCCAACGATTTTGGCATGGGGCGTGACACGCCGAAGTTCAAACCCGAAGGGGCCTCCGAAGTGCGCCGCGCCGCCAGTGCTTTTATCGCCATGCGCAACCGGATCAAACGTCATTTGCAGCAACGCACCGACATGCTGGCAGGGGTGTCCCACGATTTGCGCACCCCCTTAACCCGCATGAAATTGCAGTTGGCGATGATGGGGGAACAAGACGGCGCGAAAGAGCTGGAAACCGACATCACTGATATGGAGCACATGCTTGAAGAATATCTGGCATTTGCGCGCGGCGAAGGCGGGGAGCGGGCGGAAGACACCAGCATGACCGATATGCTCACCGACATCGTGGACAAGGCCCGGCGCAAGGGCGGTGCCATCGACTACCATGCCGAAGGGGACATCCGAGCACCGATCAAACCCAATGCGTTTAAGCGTGCGCTGACCAATTTGGTGGAAAACTCCATGCGCTATGGTGAACACGTGTCCGTGCGCGCCGGCGTGCGGGGGGAATTGGTGGAAATGGTCATTGACGACGATGGCCCCGGCATTCCCGAAGAAAAACGTGACGAAGTGTTCAAACCGTTCTTCCGCATCGATCAATCCCGCAACCCCGGCACCGGCGGTGTGGGGCTGGGCATGACCATTGCGCGCGACGCCATCCGCGCACATGGCGGCGAAATCTATCTTGAAGATGCGCCGGGTGGCGGGCTGCGGGTGCGGGTTTCACTTCCGCTCTAGACAATTGCGAACAAACTTCACAAACTCTGATGAGACGGGCGGTATGAGGGTGTGGATGACAAAGACACTGGTGAAAACGCTTGCAGCTGTGATGCTTTGGCTCGGTGCTCCGCTGAACGCGTTAGGCGCAGATCTTCTGTTGGGCTACGGTTCACACTTTGACGCGCCCTATACCGTCATCGAAGACGGCGAGCTTACCGGCGGCTGGATTCACGCAACGGCCAGCGCGCTTTCCAAGTCCTTACAAACCCCTGTCTCTGCCGTGGCCATCCCCCGCAAGCGGTCTTCGGACATGATCAATAGCGGTGATATCGATCTGTACTGCTTCACCAACCCGGCTTGGGCACGGGATATGCATTCGGTGCGTTGGACAGAAAGACTGTTTGATGTGTCCAACTTGGTGATCGTCAGAAACGATGTCGCGAAGAGCGTGCGCAGCCCATACGATTTGCGCGGCTATTTTGTCGGTACAATCTTGGGCTACAGTTATCGTCCTTTGACACCGTTCTTCGACAGTGGCCAAATTCAGCGCGTTGACACCAAAAGCTTCGATCAAAATTTAAAGATGCTGCGCAACGGCCGTGTGGAAGCCGCCATTGTTCCCGACACCGTAGCCGAAAATCTGTTGCTACGCCTCGGCATGGACAAAGACTTCAGCGCCGCACTTTACATGGTGTCTAGACGCTCTTTGCATTGTGCCATCAGTGGAGCAAACCCTGAGAAACAAGGGCAATTGACCGAAGCACTGAAAGCCGTGAAGGGCTCAGGTCTGTTTGATTGGCCGGAGTTGCGTGGGTTTAACTAAGCTTTTTTGACGAATTGGGACTTGAGCCCCATGGAGCCGATGCCGGGAACGGTGCAGTCAATGTCGTGGTCGCCGTCCACTAAGCGGATGCTTTTCACTTTGGTGCCGACTTTGACGACGGAAGACGAGCCCTTAACCTTCAAATCCTTAATCACGGTAACGGTGTCGCCGTCCACCAAGATGTTGCCGACACTGTCGCGCACGACCGGGGTGTCGTCTTCGGCCTCAGCTTCAGCAGCGGACCATTCATGCCCACACATGGGACAAACCAACATGGCACCGTCTTCGTAGGTGTAGGCTTCTTGGCACTTTGGGCAAGGCGGAAGTTCGGACATGGTTGCGATGTTCCTAAAACAAACGCCCGCCTAGGGGCGTGTATTGATCGGGTTTGAGCAGCACCACTTCGCCGTCTTCATCCGGAACGCCCAGGACCAAGACCTCGCTCATGAAATTACCGATTTGGCGGGGCGGGAAATTGACCACGGCGACCACCTGTTTGCCCATCAGAGTTTCGGGGCGGTAGTGCTGGGTGATTTGCGCGGACGTTTTGCGCACACCGATGTCGTCGCCGAAATCGATCCACATTTTGATGGCGGGTTTGTGGGCTTCTGGGAAGGGCTCGGCCCGCATGACTTGGCCGACACGGATATCGACTTTGAGAAAATCACTGAATTTGATCAGCTCTTCCATCAGTTCGCCAATTCGCGGGACCGTTTGGTGGCGGCATCAATGGCTTTGGTCATGAGCTCTTTCATGCCGTCTTCGCCCATCAACACCTCAAGCGCTGCGGCGGTGGTGCCGCCGGGTGAGGTCACATTTTCGCGCAAGGTCGAAGCGTCTTCGTCGGATTGGTGCAGCAATTCCCCCGCACCTGCGACGGTGGCGCGCGCCAAGCGGTCCGACATATCCGCATCCAACCCCGCCATGCGCCCGGCATAACCCATGGCTTCGGCGAGCAAGAAGATGTAGGCCGGACCACTGCCCGACACGGCGGTGACGGCATCCATATCAGATTCGTTGTCGACCCATTCCACCAGACCGACAGAGCGCAGCAATTTGTCGCAGAGCGCCTTTTGCTTGTCCGTCACATTTGTGTTGGGACAGCCCACGGTTATGCCGCGTCCGACGGATGCGGGGGTGTTGGGCATGGCGCGCACAACGGCGGCGTCGGGGCCTAAAATGTCTTCGAAATTTTGCAGCGTCTTGCCCGCCGCGATGGACAAAAACACCGGACTTTGGTCCACCAGCTTTTTATAAGGCGGCAACACCAGTTCCATCACTTGGGGTTTGACCGCCAATACAACCACGTCGGCGGAAAATCGAGTGGATAAATCGTTGGCACTCGTTGCGGCCCAGACACCGTACTTCCCGGCCAAAGTCTTGGCCAAGTCCATGTTGGGTTCCACAAGGGTGATGTTTTGCGCAGGAATACCTTGGTCGAGCCAGCCTTCCAGCATGGCCCCGCCCATCTTGCCGCAGCCGATGAGCAGAAGTGACGTCATGCTTCGCCAACCGTTTCCAAAAGAGAAGCCGCCATGGCTTGTTCCGCGCTTTGACCGCCCCAGATGACGTATTGGAACGCGGGGTAAAACCGTTCGCACTCATACAGCGCGGTTTCGACCATGTCTTGGACTTGCTCCAACGTCGGCGCTTCGGCACCGCGCAGGGGAAGCGCGTGGCGGAACATGGGCAGGCCTTCGTCGGCCCACAGGGTAAAGTGACCCAGCCACAGGTTTTCGTTCGCCATCATCAGCAATTCTTGAACCTGGGTGCGTTTGCTGTCGGGGATGCGCATGTCGAACGCGCAGGTGAGCTGCATGGCTTCGGCATTGTCGCTCCAGGTGAAGTAGAGCGAATAGTCGCACCACTTGCCCGGCGCCTGCACAGCGATTTCGGTGTCGCAGCTGCGTTCCGTTTGCCATTCGTACAGGTTCACGGTTTGCTCCACCACATCCATCGGGTGGTGCTGCGATAGTTCCAGTTCACGGTGCATGGTTGCCATGTCGACGTCCCTTAAATCCTCAAGCTTCATCCGGCGTTTATGGCACCTGATGTGTGCCCATTTGGCACAAGCACTAGATTTAGTGTGTCGAAGCCATATGGGAGTCGCAAGCACAAGCAAGTAAATTGGTGTGGAAAAGCGGAACTTTTTTGAGAGTCTCAATGATTCCAATATGTTGCTCTCGATTCGCAAAAACACCCCCGAATCGAGCGAATCGAGAGTGCTAAGGGATTCTAAAATCACGTTTTTTCAAAAACGTGAGGGAATCGGGAGAATCGGGTCTGGTTATTTGGCTTTGAGCTGAGCTTCCAGCTCGGCCACGCGGGCTTCCAGCTTCTCTTGCTCGGAGCGTGCGTTTGCCGCCATGGCTTTAACGGCGTCAAATTCTTCCCGGGTGACGAGATCCATTTCGCTCAAAAGCTTTTCCACATGGCGGCGCAAGAAGTTGTCGGCGTCGCCTTTGACACCGGTAACTGCGGACACGGCGCCGCTGGCGACTTTGGCCATATCGTCGAGGATACGGTTGGACGTTTGCATGATCTGATACCCTTAAGTTCCAATTTGGCGGCATTATGAAGCGGGCGGGCTGGAAGTGCAACACTGTGCAACACCTGCCGCTTGCGAGGCTGTGCCCCAAGCCCTATAAACAAGGACGAAATTCTAAGGGGTTCACGTTTATGTACATCATCACCGGTGGGGCTGGGTTTATCGGCTCCAACATTGCTTGGGCGCTGGAACAGCGCGGCTATTCCAAAATCGTCATCGTCGATCGTTTGCGCGATGGGGTGAAATGGAAAAACATCGCCAAGCGCGAACTGTTCGACGTGGTGCACCCCGACAACCTGTTCGATTTTTTGGCCGAGCACGAAAGCAACGTCAAAGCCATCTTTCATATGGGCGCCATCTCTGCCACCACGGAGACGGACGGCGACAAGATCATGGACAACAACTTCCGTCTGTCCATGGATTTGTGGAAATGGTGCACGCAACACAAAGCGCGCTTTATTTATGCCTCAAGCGCCGCGACCTATGGCGGGGGGGAGCACGGCTTTGTGGACAATGCCGAGATTGATGCGCTTAAGCCCCTGCAACCCTTAAATCCGTACGGGTGGAGCAAGCAGCTGTTCGACCGCCGTGTCGCGCGCATGTTGGACCAGAACGAGGCCGTGCCGCCGCAGTGGGTGGGGCTCAAGTTTTTCAACGTCTACGGTCCCAACGAATACCACAAGGGCACCATGCAAAGCGTGGTCAGCCACGTCTATCCGGTGGCCGCGAAGGGCGAGACCTGCAAGCTGTTTAAATCCCACCACCCGGACTATGAAGACGGCGGGCAGCTGCGCGACTTCGTTTCCGTCGATGACTGTGTGGATTTGATGATGTGGCTGTTGGACAACCCGGACGTGTCGGGTCTGTTCAATTGCGGCACGGGCGAGGCCCGTCCGTTCAAGGATTTGGCTGCGGCTGTCTATCGCGCGCTGGATATGGACCCGCTAATCGAATACATCCCGACGCCGGAACACCTGCGCGACAAGTACCAGTATTACACCCAAGCCGACATGTCGAAGCTGAAGGCGGCGGGCTATGACAAAGCGTTCACGTCCTTGGAAGACGGCGTGAAGGCTTACGTGCAAAATCACCTGCACGCCGAAGACCCCTTTAGGTAAGGAACGGAGGGTCCAGGTCCTTAATCTTGATGCGTTTGGCGGCGGCGATTTTTTGCCTGGACAAGGCGTCAAGATCGCCGTAATGCTCCTCATTACAAGAGCTTGACAACGCGGTCCTGGCGAAAAAGCGCCCCGTCCAACGGATTTGCGAAAACCGCCCCCTGGACGTCGTCAAAAGCTCTTGAAAGTGGTGTCGCACTTCCTGTGAGCTGTTTCCTAGCCAGGGAACGGTTTTCGCAAACCAAACGCAACAAGATTAAGGACCTGGACCCTCATATGCTCGCCATCGCGTTCCCCATGATCGATCCGGTCATCATTGAAATCGGACCCGTCGCCATTCGTTGGTATGCGCTGGCCTACATCGCCGGGCTCGTTTTGGGCTGGCAGTATATGATGTGGCTGGCCGACCGTGCGGGGGCCTTGGTCAAACGCAAAGACGCCGACGACTTTTTGACCTGGGCGGTTTTGGGCGTGATCTTGGGTGGGCGTTTGGGTTATGTGCTGTTTTACAAGCCGGAATACTATTTGGCGCATCCGTCCGAAATCTTACAAACTTGGCAAGGCGGTATGTCGTTTCACGGCGGCTTCCTCGGTGTTGTGATTGCGGGTTGGTTGTTTTGTAAACGGCGCCATATCCAATTCTGGGCCTTTGCCGATTTGGCCGCCGCTGTTGCGCCCATCGGCTTGTTCTTCGGCCGCATCGCCAACTTCATCAATTCAGAGCTCTGGGGCCGCACCACCGACGTGGCCTGGGGCGTGGTGTTCCCGAACGGCGGGCCGTATCCGCGCCACCCCAGCCAGCTTTATGAAGCCGCTTTGGAAGGCTTTGTGTTGTTGATCGTGCTGCATATTGTGTGGCGCAATGAGAATTTGCGCAAAACACCGGGCGTGATTTCCGGCGCGTTTTTGATCGGTTACGGGCTGTCGCGCATCATTGTCGAGTTCTTCCGCGAGCCCGACGCGCACTTGGGCTTCCTGTTCGGTGGCGCCACCATGGGCCAGTTGTTGTCCGTTCCCATGGTGCTGGCGGGTGCAGGATTTATTGCATATGCCCGCAAACGCGCTATATAAGTAACTTCTAATCAAAGAGGAAGGTACCCATGAGCGCGCTGTTTGACATCATCAAGGCTGAAATCGAAGCTGAAGGCCCCATCACCGTGGCCCGGTACATGGAACTGGCTTTGGCCCATCCCGAACACGGGTACTACCAAAAACAAGACCCCTTGGGCGAAGAAGGCGATTTCATCACAGCACCCGAAATCAGCCAGATGTTCGGCGAGATGATCGGTTTGTGGATGGCCGTGGTGTGGCAAGGCTTGAACCAGCCCGATCCCTTGAACGTGGTCGAGTTCGGCCCCGGGCGCGGCACCTTGATGGCGGACGCCTTGCGCGCCGCCCAAGCCATGGATGACTTTGACGACGCCGCGCGCGTGTGGTTGATCGAAACCAGCCCGGCCTTGCGCGCCAAACAAAAAGAAATGCTCAAGCCCACCATGCTCATGCCCGCGTGGCGCGACACGTTCGCCGACGTGGGCTCCGGCCCGCTGATCGTCTTGGGCAATGAATTTTTCGACGCCCTTCCAGTGCATCAGATCGAACGCGCGGACGACGGCTGGCGCGAACGCTTGGTTGGTCTGAACGACGAAGGCGATAAGTTTGCATTCACCCTGTCACAAGACTTGGCCGACAGCTCCGTCATCCCCGAAGAGCTGCGCAACTCCACGGTGCCGGGCAGCATCTTTGAATACCAGCCCCTATCCAAAGCCATCATGAAAGAAGTTGCCGAGCGCATCGTGGCGGAAGGCGGCGCGGCCCTGTTCATCGACTACGGCCATGGTGAACACGGCACGGGCGAAACCTTGCAGGCCCTGCGTGCGCACAAATACTCCGACCCCCTGAAAAATCCGGGGGACGCAGACCTCACCTGTCACGTCGACTTCGCCCAACTGACCGAAGCGGCCGCAGAGGCCGGCGCAGACGTCTTGGGCCCCGTACCCCAAGGCGCGTTCTTGGAACGCCTCGGCATGGGCGAGCGCGCCAACATGCTGATGATGAGCGCCACCGAAGAGCAAGTCGCCGAAATCGACGCCGCCTACAAACGCCTCACCGGCCCGGACGAAATGGGGCAGCTGTTTAAGGTGATGGCGATTGTCCCGAAAGGCTTCGGTGTGCCGCCTTGGGCGGAGTAGGGAATGGCCTAGCCTAGGCTTAATTTGTCTTGCGCCTTTCGAGTTACACGACTTCATTGCAATTCAGGCAATTGGTCGAAATTTCAAACAAAATCCGTTATTGTCCCTTGGAAGTTTCATGAAACGATGTTTGTGTTTCCATTCTTCCGGGGGGCCGTTTGAATAATCCAAATACTTCTGCATCTCGGTTTAAGCGGTTATTGCGCGTTATCGGCTATCGGCTGCGGCGCCGGGTTAAGCATGTCTTTAGCCCGATCAGTCAAGCTACGTCCTATCGTTTGGCGGATCTTTGGCACAAAGTGAATTGGGGGCAGTATTATTTAAAGGTGTGGCATGCGCGAAATTCGGGACAATTGGCCCTCACTTTGTTCCTGGCACTTATGACACTGAGTGTCTTATGGATACCGGATTTGCACCACGCTGCTTACCTAGCCATTAAATTGGAAACATTGCAGCAACTTTACCTTGCTGTTGGCGCGGCTCTGTTGGGTGCCGCCGCAATCGTGTCTTCGCTCGTTTTATTCGCCATGCAAGTGAATATTGAACGAATGCCACATGGCCTTTTTCATAAATTGAGCTCAGACCGTAAATTGCTTTTGGCTTTTGCTGGAACCTTTTTCGTCGCCATTGTCATCACTGCTTTGTCCTTAATATCCGAAGCAAAGTGGGCCGGGATCACTTTGTTTGTCGCTTTTTGGGGAACGGTGCTGATGATAGCACTGTTCTTGTATGCTTATAAGCGAGCCCTAGTCCTGGTAAATCCGGCTCAACAACTGAAAATGTTGGTCGATGAAACAAAATCAACTCTTAACAAAATTGTTCGCCAATCGCGCCGCGCGGCTCCACTTGTTCAAAGCGCCGTAAGTGGGGCGTATCCCAACGACAAGTTCGATGAAACCCGTTTTTTATATTTCCAGGCAAATTCGTGGTGGACGGACAGTGCAAAGCGTAGCGTTGATTATGCAGTTTCATATACACACCGATATGCTGAACAAGGCGATTATGAAATTTGCGAAACAGCTCTCACTGCATTGGTCGCAGTAAACGTAGCGTATGTTTCGGCCAAAGGCCGAACGTTTCACTCCCATGGAAAACTCTCCCTCATCGACAACCCTTATGTTACAGACGGCTTTATCAACGACACCCTAGAGCATCTCCGCCAAACGGTACGAAAGGCTGTATTGCGTGGTGACGAACAGCTGATTGAGCTCACATTTCGAGCATTCGAAAGCCTCACAAACATCTATTTGACGATTGATTATGCGTCTGAAGAAGCAACGATGACGCATGCCCATTTGGCATCTGGTTACTTGGCCGATGCCGTTACCTCTGTGGCTCCTCACAATATGCCCGATGTTATGCTTGAGGGAATTCGTCTGCTTGGGAGATGCGCCCATGCACAATTCTCTGTCGAAGGCCCTGACGGTATTGTTTCGTTGGTGAAGTCAATCGGAACACTATCTGTCGTTGGCGTTGCCCGAAAGGATCACAATGCTGTCACCCAATTGGCTATTGAGCAACTCGCTCGTTTGAATATCACTCTTCTTCGCTCTAAAACACACCGGAGCCATATCGCAATTGCTGCGGCCGACATCCGCATGTACATCACCATGGTTGGAAAGCTTTTGCTTGATCAGCCGGATACTCGTTTCATGAGTTTCCATAGCTCTAGCTTAGCCTCATTTTTTTCTGCAAATCCGGAGGCCCAACTGCAGTGGCTTTTACCTACGGTGAATGCAATTGGTAAGGCGGACAAAGATGATCAGGACGCAAAAGCAATCGCTCATAATTTTGAGCCCTGGTCGGATGGCATGTTTAAAAATGTAAAAGAGCTGTTGTTGTATGCCATTGAAAAGAAAACTTTGTTTGTGCAAGAGCTACTCTACTGGCTGATGAAAATAACTGAGGCACTCCTTGTTGTTTCTAACTCTGCTGCGTGTGGCGAGCATGTACGAGACAAATTGAGAGAACATAGCCATGAACTGGTCGCAGTTTTGTGGTCCATCCCAACCGATAAGGAAACAGCAACTTTTATGGAGCAAGTTGATTACTCCGATACGCTGCTGAAACTTGCTTTTGAGCTGCGGCAACGCGGTACAGAGGGAATTTCTGAGACGGGCCAGATGTTAATACAACACTGGATGTTTGATGCAGGGCAGCACCAAACTGGCTGGGCAACACTTGAGCGCAATCTATACGCTCTGGCCTGTTTGGCGTTGAAAAGTGCAGATGAGAATGCTGTGGAGAAATTCAAAGCCGTTGTTCAAGTGGGTTTGCAGGAAGGCAAGCTACCTGATAAGGCGCTCCGTGACCGTACAGCGCGGGAAATCCGTCGTATGGCGCTCGACATTAACCCATATGGACACTTCACTTTGTCATATGAGAGCTGTCTGGCAAGTTGTGATCACGCGACAATGACGGCCTTGCTTGAGGATTTGGCTGATATCTTGTCTCATGACACAGCCGGTGAAGCCGACCCACCTCTTGGTTATGGAGACTAGGCTCGGCCATGGCTCCATAATCATTAGTATCACCTGCCTTTGGTGGGTGGGATTGGGATAGTTCGATTTCTTTTTTCAGGTCTGGTGAGACTTCAATAAAAGTGTCAAAAACCTAAACCACCGTCGTCCGCGCAATGGCGTCGTTGCGGCTGATGCCTGTAATCTGCAGCATCACGGCCATCTGGCCGCCCTTGGTGAGGTTTTGCACCACCACTTTGCCCAGCGTCGTCCAGTCGGCCTCAAGCTCGTCGCCGATCTCGGCTTCGACGCGGCCGTGGGCTTCGAGGATCACGTGCTCATACGCGTCCGTTTCGGCGACGATGGCGCCGAGGCGGTGGTTGACCGCAATCACTTTTCCATTCATGACTTCGCCCCTAACTCTATGTCTCGCTTCAAATTCGTAGCACCCTAAAAAATAAGAATAAAGTGAATTAATCCCAGGTGTTTTTTAGGCATCTTAAAAAACTTAGATGTGAAGGCTTGGCTTTCGCAGCAACTCCCCGTTAAATACGGCCATGATCGAATCCACTGTCCTTTCGTCCCAGCGCATCCGCCACGCCTTTTGCACCCGCGAAGGTGGGGTCAGTGACGGCATTTACGCCGGTCTCAACTGTGGTCCGGGCTCCAGCGATGTTCCTGAAAACGTTCAGGAAAACCGCAGCCGCGCTCTGGGTAAGTTGGATTTAGGGGCGCACGCAAAGTTGGTGACCTGCTATCAATTCCATTCCCCCAAAGCCGTGTGTGTGACGGAGCCTTGGGACCCCGCAGACCCACCTAAAGCCGACGCCATGGTCACGGACCGCCCGGGCATTGCGCTGGGCATTCTCACCGCCGACTGTGCGCCCGTGCTGTTCATGGATGAAACTGCGGGCGTCGTTGGTGCGGCGCATGCGGGCTGGAAAGGTGCGCAGGGCGGTGTGCTGGCGGCGACCTTGGCGGAGATGGTGGCCCTCGGCGCAGACATCGCCAACATTCACGCCGCCGTGGGGCCGTGCATTCATCAAGCGTCGTATGAGGTGGGCGAGGACTTGCGCCTGGCCGTGAATGAAGCAAGCCCTTGGGCCGATTGGTGTTTTGAGCGCGGTGCCAAACCGGATCATTATCAGTTCGACCTGCCCAGCTATGTGAGCGGCGAGCTGCAACGTCTCGACGTCAGCAAGGTCGAGGTGGTGGCCTACGACACGTATCGCAATGAAGATTTGTTTTTCAGCTATCGCCGCACCACGCACCGGGGCGAGCCCGACTATGGCCGTCAAATATCGCTGATCGGATTGAAGCCATGATCCGTGTTTTGTCGATGGTTTTGTTGGGCGTTTTGGCCTTAAGCGCGTGTTCCAAATCGCGCCCGGCCAAGGTGGACAATCAGTGGGATAACTACTATGCCCGTCTCGACACGCCCCAGGCCCACGTCAAAGTGGTCCCGCCCGAAGGCACCACTGTGCCCATGGCCAAGCTCATTGCCGAATACGTGGTTGAGGAACTGCGCCACGAAGACATTCAGGCCGAAGTGAGCTCTGGCCGCCAAGGGCAGGGTCGTCACTTCATTCTCACCGGGCGGGCCGAGCGCAACACCGATCCGCGCGTCAAATACCACCGCATTTTGCGCTGGGTGTTGTCGGACGCCACCGGGCAGGTGATCTCCACCCACAGCCACGGTGTTTCGGGCAGTGTACAGGATTGGGACTTTGGTTCTGCCCAGCTGCTGGCCTCCATCGGCATCGGCACCGCCGGGCCGGTGTCGCAAATGGTGAAAAACGAAACCAAAGTGGCCGCACCCATCGACCCGTTACAGCGCGGTTTGTTGGTGGACCCGGTGGCCGGTCTCACCCAAGCCGACAGCGATTTGGTGTTGGACGCCATTGCCGGTGCGCTGCGCACGTCCGATGTGTTGGTCACGGGCGATCCACGCCAAGCGGCGTTCCGCCTGGCTGGCCGATTTGAGCTGTCGGAAAATCAACCGGGCATTGTTGATGTGCGCATCATTTGGCGCGTGCTCACCATGGACGGCCAAGAGGTGGGCTCTGCCGTCCAGGATAACCGCTTGACACAAAACGATCTTGTGGGCGGTTGGGGGCCTTATGCGCCGAAGATTGGCAAGGCCGCCGCCGTGGGGGTCGAGCACGTCTTTGGACTGCGTTCAGGCCCGGCTCCGGGTGCGCCCAACCGTGCCAAAGGCCAGCCCCCCGCCATCGTTTTGCCGGGCCAACCGGGCCGCGCCATACCGCCGCCGCAATGAACAAACGGTGGGTTTTGGCCCTGAATCTCCAACGCAAGTCGGTTTTCGTCAAAAAATTGCAAAAAACCTGTTGTTTTGGGGTGTTTTGAACGTTTACACGGACGGGCACTCTTGGTATGTTCCGCCGCGTTCCGCTGGACCTGTGTGAGGCCTGCGGAACTTCAAGTTTTATGGGCACTTGCTCCGGTTTTGGCCGGGGTGAAACTGGACCGGACACCGCGTCGGGACGCCAAAGCAGAACTGGGCTGGAATATTCGATGAAAATCGTCGCAGGCAACAGCAATCTTCCGCTGGCGGAAGCCATATCCGAGGAATTGAAGATTCCTCTGGCCAAAGCCACCATCCGCCGTTTTTCGGATATGGAGATCTTCGTCGAGATCCAAGAAAACGTGCGTGGTGAAGATGTCTTTGTCCTTCAGTCCACGTCTTACCCGGCGAACGACAACTTGATGGAACTGCTGGTCGTGATCGACGCGCTGCGTCGTGGTTCAGCCCGGCGCATCACGGCGGTATTGCCGTACTTCGGTTACGCCCGCCAAGACCGAAAGCCGTCGCCGCGCACGCCGATCTCGGCCAAGCTGGTGGCGAACATGATTACGGCAGCAGGCGCAGACCGGGTGTTGACCATGGATTTGCACGCTGGACAGATCCAGGGGTTCTTCGACATTCCGCTGGACAACCTGTTTGCCGCTCCGGTCTTTGCGCGTGACATCAAAACGCGCTTGGCCGATGAAAAAAGCAACGTCACGGTGGTTTCACCCGACGTCGGCGGTGTGGTCCGTGCCCGCGCCATTGCCAAACGCCTGGACGCGGACTTGGCCATCATCGACAAACGCCGCGAACGCGCAGGTGTGTCGGAAGTGATGAACATCATCGGTGATGTGGACGGCACGCACTGCATTTTGATTGACGATATCGTCGATAGCGGCGGCACGCTCTGCAACGCCGCCGAAGCCTTGAAAGAACAAGGCGCGTTGGAAGTTTACGCCTACATCACCCACGGGGTTTTGTCGGGCGCCGCGGTGACCCGCGTGACCAATTCGCCGTTGAAAAAATTGGTGGTGACCGACAGCATCCAAGCCACGGATGCGGTTAAGGGTGCCCACAACATCGAGCAGCTGCCCATTGCGGATTTGATTGGCGCAGCCATCGAACGCATCAGCAAAGAAACCTCGGTTTCGTCGCTGTTTGATTAATGAATAGCCTAAGCGGGGTCTAACGGCCACGCGGGGTTATGAGCGGCACGCTCTTGCAGTGTGCCATTATTGACATGAACACCCCTGGAGGTTCATGTCGCCTTTATAAAGGAGATAGCCAAATGGCTAACGCTTTTGTTCTCAACGCCGAAGTGCGTGAGCGGGCAGGTAAGGGGGCAGCCCGCGCGACCCGCCGTGAAGGTCGCGTGCCTGCCGTCATCTATGGTGACAAAAAAGACTCTGTTATGATCTCTTTGGATCCGGTCGAAATCAAGAAACTGGCTTCGACGGGCAGCTTCTTCTCTCACCTGGTGGAAATCAAAGTCGGCGACGACGCACACCGCGTGATTGCCCGTGACGTTCAACAACACCCTGTGACGGATCGTCCGATCCACGTTGACTTCATGCGCGTCACCAAGGGTTCGACCATCTCGGTCAACATCCCGATGCACTACATCAACGAAGAAGACTCCCCGGGCCTCAAGTACGGCGGCGTTCTCAACATTGTGCGTCACGAAGTCGAATTCAATGTCAGCCCGGAAGCTATTCCGGAATCCATTGACGTCGATCTCACCGGTCTGGAAGTGGGTACGTCTATTCACATCAGCTCCGTCGCTCTGCCGGACGGCGTCACGCCGACCATTACGGATCGCGACTTTACCATCGCCACCATCGCCGCTCCGACGGTTGCCAAAGCTGTCGAAGATGACGAAGCCGAAGGTGAAGAAGGTGAAGACGGCGAAGCAGCAGAAGAGGGCGGCGAAGAGTAATCTTTGCTGCAGCTCAGCATGTTTCTTGTTGTGGGGCTCGGAAATCCTGGCGAAAAGTATGCCCGGAACCGCCACAACATCGGGTTTATGGCGGCGGACGAAATTGTCCGCCGCCATTCCTTTTCCAGCTATCGCGCAAAATTTCAAGGCGAGCTGGCTGAAGGCAAAATCGGCACGGACAAAGTGTTGGTGTTGAAACCGCAAACGTTCATGAACGAAAGCGGGCGCTCGGTCAAAGAGCTCGTGACGTTTTACAAAATCGATCCCGAAGACATCGTCGTGTTGCACGATGAATTGGACTTGGCGCCGGGCAAGCTGCGCGTCAAACGCGGTGGTGGGCATGCGGGGCACAATGGGCTTCGATCGCTGCACGCACACATTGGCGACACGTATGGCCGCGTGCGTTTGGGCGTGGGGCATCCGGGCGACAAAAACCAAGTGTCGGGTTATGTGTTAAAAGATTTCGCCAAGGCCGATCAGGACTGGATCGTTCCAGAGCTGGACGCCGTGGCCGACAATATTGATTTGCTTTTCGACGGTCGTGATCCAGACTTCATGACCCGCGTGGCGCAGGCGGTTCGGCCTCCGCGCTCTTCGAACAATAAGAAGGATAAAGACTGATGGGTTTCAAGTGCGGCATCGTGGGCCTTCCGAACGTCGGTAAATCGACCCTGTTCAATGCGCTGACGGCGACGGCAGCGGCGGAAGCGGCGAACTTCCCGTTTTGCACCATCGAGCCCAACGTGGGCCGCGTCGGTGTGCCGGATCCGCGCTTGGACACCATCGCGAAAATTGGCGAGTCGGCCAAAATCGTCCCCACCCAGTTGGAATTTGTTGACATCGCAGGCTTGGTCCGTGGCGCGTCCAAAGGTGAGGGGCTGGGCAACCAGTTCTTGGCCAACATCCGCGAAACCGACGCCATCATTAAAGTGGTGCGTTGTTTTGAGGACGAAAACATCACCCACGTGGACGAAACCATCGACCCCATCCGCGACGCCGAAACCATCGAAACCGAGCTGATGATCGCCGACATGGAAAGCTTGGAAAAGCGCCAAACGGCCTTGGTGAAAAAAGCGCGCGGCAACGACAAAGACGCGAAGCTTACCTTGGAGCTGGTGGAACGCACGCTGAAGGTTTTGGAAGACGGTCAGCCGGCCCGCACGGTTGAACGTTCGGACGACGAAGAAAAAGCCTTCCAAATGTTACAGCTTCTGACCTCCAAGCCGATCTTGTTTGTCTGCAATGTCGAAGAAGACGCAGCCGCCGAAGGCAACGCATTGTCGGCGAAGGTGGCCGAGATGGCGGCTGAACAAGGGGCACGCTCCGTCGTGATCTCCGCCAAAATCGAAGAAGAAGTTTCGCAGCTGGAATCCGAAGAAGAAAAGGCGGAATTCCTGGAAGCCATCGGTTTGATCGAGACCGGCTTGGCCCGCGTCATCCGCGAAGGCTACAAGCTGCTGGGGCTGATTACGTTCTTCACCGTCGGCCCCAAAGAAGCCCGCGCGTGGACCGTGCGCGAAGGCTCCAAAGCCCCGCAAGCGGCAGGGGCCATCCACACGGATTTCGAAAAAGGCTTCATCAAAGCCGAAACGATTGCTTACGACGACTTCGTCGAACTGGGCGGCGAACACGCCTGCAAAGACGCCGGCAAAATGCGCCAAGAAGGCAAAGACTATGTCACCCAAGACGGCGATATTATGTTGTTTAGGTTTAATGTGTAGATGTCTACAGAGCAGCTTGGGAAGTCTATGGACTGGAGCTGCTCTTAGTAGGTTTCCGGATGTTCTATGAAGTGCACTGTAGGGATAATTAAAATCAATTTACTCTGACCCCATTGATTGTTCTTTGTTCTGCATTTCATCATTCAGGCGCTGGTGCAATACCTGAATAACAAGGCAAATCAGCCATCCCCAGTTCTTCTGCTTTCCCAACTGATTCTGAAATCAAGGCATCCATGTATCCTCCAGCATGCCTATTAAAATCTTCTATTGATAATGGGTCGTGATTGTTATCCGAGGCTAAAGCGTTAAACAGTTCCGATAATTTAGTGATATATGGCTGGTTTCCTGAAATAGTAGTATAGGCATTCATCGGTTTTTCTTTTGCAACAGGCTCAATATCTAGCCAGTGCTCAAAATCAGGAAAACTAACATGGTGATTAACGACAAGTCCTTCGGAACGAGCGGTTTCTATTTCTTCGCGGATTTTTTTATTTTCCGTCCAAGTTCCACTGTTCCCTCCATTTTTATTATATGGTGTATCTGCATCATGCATGATCCCATAAGGAACTTTGAAATGTCTCAATATTTGAGCTAATGGGGTCAGCAATGCCTTACCCCGAGCTTTCACCACAATTGCCCGCTTAGCTAGTTCCTTATTTTCTTCAATAATCGAAGATAGAAATGCTGCATGTTCAGTATCACCTTCGACTAAGATCGGGAACGAGCCAAAGAACATCTCAGACACGCTCACATCAAGTTGGAGTAGCGCTTTGAGCCCATTCAAAACCCCAGCCTCTTCAAATGATGAATTATCAGCAACGTAGGATAACGAGTTAACACGTCCATCCACGGCCGTATTTTCTAATCGAATGATCGTTGTGTGATCTTCTAGCGGATTTACAAAATATGGCGAATGGGTTGTAAGAAGAACTTGCCAATCCGCATCTTCAGCTAGCTTATAGAGTTGTTTCTGTGCTGCGCGGACTGCTTGAGGATGCAGGGCGTTTTCAGGTTCATCAATGAGTAGAATATTCCCTGGCAATGCGACATCATCTGGGTCAACTTCGATATCAGCCCCATCCCCCATAGCTTGTAGTTCTGCTTTCAAGGCTTCGATCTTTGCTTCATCTTGTTTAGCTTTTTTTTGCTCAGCTTTGAGTGTCTTTTCGAGTTTTTTCTTCGTGTCGTCTCTCAGCTTCTCCTGAAGTTCAAGTTGATTATGTACATGTACTAGCCCCCAGAAAATGGCTCTTCGAATACCAGTTCCTTGTTGATTTAAACCAGTGGAAGAACCTTCGTTCTGGAACGGTAA
>NZ_JBAHUR010000016.1 GCF_036689815.1 Magnetovibrio sp. PR-2
CGGCGCGCAAAAAGCCATCGCCACCGGGCACCTGCAAGGCCTGAGCCCCTGCTGGCACCTCCAGCGTCTGCACACTGTCTGGCTTTTGTGTTTGACCCCAGTTGTTTACTGCGCCATCCAAAGCGCCACCCTCCGTCATATTCTATGCGTCAAATGTTCCACCAGGATTCTCCTGATGAGAGGTGGAATCAGTTTAACACATTGCCCGCAAAACGAAGATACAAAATCCCACGAAATGGTTAACTTTGTATTCCCCGAACGGCGCAAACAGCCCGGTCGAGCTCTTTTTCAAAAGAATCAACAAGTTTTGGGATATTTCCACCCCCACCCTTCAAGGCCGAACTTAACGCCGTCGCGACTTGATAGAGGTCTTTCGCCGACAGATTCCCCGAAACACCTTTGACGGTGTGCGCCAAACGGTGTGCGGTATCGCGTTCGCCTTGGGCCAAAGCTTCGCGCAAAAGCACGGCGTCTTCACCGTGGTCGTCCGCCAGTTTGAAAAGGAATTTCAGATATAATTCCGGACGCCCCAGCATACGGTCTAGGCCATCGGTCAGGTCGAAACCATCTAAGGTGCCGGGCAACGACACGCCTTGGTGAGCCGACAAGCCGCCCTGGCCTTGCTCCGGCTGAAGGCGGCTATCTAAACGTTTGACCGCCTGACCTTGGCGCAAACGATAAGCCGGTATCCACTTCAGCAGCGTGGCGTAGAAATGGTCCACGTCGATGGGCTTGGGGATGAAATCGTTCATGCCAGCGTCCAGGCACTTATCCTTCTCCCCACGCATGGCATTAGCGGTCATGGCGATGATCGGCAAGTCGTCGGAGCCATAGTTTTCACGGATCAAACTGGTCGAAACATACCCATCCATCACGGGCATGTGCAAATCCATCAGCACGACATCGTAGTACACTTTTTCAACACAAATTTTGCGATACGCCTGATCGCCGTCTTCGACGATGTCCACGCGCGCGCCTGCGTCTTGCAAAATTTCCTGGGCGACTTGTTGGTTGATGAGGTTGTCTTCCACCACCAACACCTCAGCACCCAGCAAAGCCTTGGACGCGGCTTGCAGAGTGTTGGAGGCGTCCACCCGGTTGTCCGACAACTGATCAACACCGAACACCTCCATGATGGTTTCAAACAACACGGTCGGCGTCACGGGTTTGAGCAAATAACCATCCAGCCCTGCTTCTTGCACATGATCCACCACCAAGTCCCGACCATAGGCCGTTACCATGATGACCGTGGGCGCGCGGGGCAAGGTCAGGTCGGCGCGAATCTGTTCTGTCGTTTCCAACCCGTCCATCTCGTCCATGACCCAGTCCATCAGAACGATGTCATAGAACCGCTGGTCTTCTTCAGCAGCGCGTTTCAGCTCCGCCAACGCCGCTGGGCCGGAGCCCACCGCAACCACATTAAAGCCAAAGGAGCTCATAACTTCAGTCAGGATTTCTCGTGCCGTTGGGTTGTCGTCCACGATCAAGGCCGGAGCCCCTAGCAAGTTCTTGGGCAGCGCAAGTTTGGGACCGCTCCGGCCTTGGCTTTGAAAGTGCGCCATGAAGGAGAAGGTCGAGCCTTCCCCCTCCACACTTTCACATCCAAGGTCGCCGCCCATCAGATTGACCAAGCGGCGCGAGATGGTGAGCCCCAGCCCAGTACCGCCGAAGCGGCGCGTGGTGGAGGTGTCAGCCTGGGCGAAAGCGTCAAACAGGGCAGAGACTTGCTCCTGGCTCATACCAACACCCGTGTCGCGGACAGAGAACTTCAGTTGCAACGCGCCATCTTCATCCGCATGAACCAAGCTTACTGTCAGTACCACCTCTCCGGTTTCCGTAAACTTGATGGCATTGGACGCCAAGTTGATGAGGATTTGTTCCAAACGCAAAGGATCACCCACCAACCAACACGGCACATCTGCATCGGTGGAGAACAGAATTTCCAGTTTTTTGTCTTCAACGGATGCCCCCACGACGTTGGCGACGTTTTCCAAAACTTGAGGCAAAGAAAAGTCCGTTGCTTCCAAGTCCAGCTTGCCCGCTTCGATTTTAGAAAAGTCCAAAATGTCGTTGATGATGCGCAAAAGCGATCGCGCCGAGGCCAGCATCTTGTTCAAATAATCGCTTTGCTGGCGATTGAGCTTGGTCTTCAGCGCCAAATAGCCCATGCCCAAAATCGCGTTCATGGGCGTGCGAATTTCGTGGGACATGTTGGCCAGGAATTCGCTTTTTGATTGGTTGGCGCGATCCGCTTCGGCTTTCGCCCATTCCAAGGCATCGATGATGGCCCTGCGTTCGGTGATGTCCAAGACCATGCCAATCATGCGCACAGGAATGCCGTGTTCATTGCGATAAATCTGGCCACGCTGATGAACGGATTTTTCCGTGCCATCCCCCAGCAAGACGCGATGTTCGAGATCCAACGGCTGTGCACGCTCCAACGCACCCGATATGGCTTCGTCCAGCGATGCGCGATCCTCGGGATGACAGCATGCCTTCAATGCGTCAAGGGACGGTTCCAATTTGCCCGGTTGAGCGCCTACGATGGTGTAGAGTTGCTTAGACCAAACCATTTCGGACGATTTGAGGTCCCAATCCCATGTGCCGACGTTGGCAATGGCTTCGGACAACGACAATCGTTCTTCGTTTTCGCGCACGATGCGCTCAGCCTCAATCCGGTCGGAAATGTCGCGCACCGTTGCGGTGGCGAACGTCTGACCGTCTTGTGTCAAGGTGGACAACGAAATCTCAACAGGGATTTCCCGCCCATCGCGCGCCACGGCGCGCAATTGCATATCCCGCCCCATGGGACGCGGGTGTGGACTTTTGAAGTAGTCAAGGCGTTGTTCCACGTGACCTGAACGTGCTGTCGCCGGCACCAGGTTTTCCACCCACATGGAGCAGAGCTCTTCTTCCGCATACCCAAACATCGCTTCGGCTTGATGGTTGGCACGGACGATCTGGCCTTGTTCATCGACCGTCAGCATCGCGTCCGGGGCTGTGCGCAACAGCTCTTCGACTTCCCGGCGTGCCGCCTGAGCGACTTCGTTGGCTTTCCAGGCCTGCCACAAAAAGCGAACCATAACAGCGGCGGAAAAAAGGACCAGGGGGATGATTGCAACGCCCCAGGTCAAATACAAGACCGTATCGTCCAGCCAGCGCTGGGTTTCTTCCTCGCTCCGCCGGCTACGCTCTAGCGCGGCATCGGACAAAGCTTCAAGGGCAATCAATGCGGGGGTGTCGTCAACTTTGACAACGTTGTCAACGCCGACGCTACCTAAGCCGTCAGCAAAACTTTTGCGCGCCAAAGCCACGTTGCGCACATATTCATCAATAACAGCCAGAAGACGTGACAGGGCTTCGCGTTCAGACTTGGAAATGCTCAAGGCACGATAATCAGCGACGGCAGCAACAAAATCCGCGCGATCAACCTCCATACGCGTCAAATAGTTTTCATCTTGGCGCAAGACGTAGTTTTTGAAATTGTGAATAAAACCGCCATATCCCAAATTTTTGTGGATGCGGTTCATCAATTGCGAGGTGGCCGTAGCCGTGCGGTTATAATCGGACCAAATGCGCTCGGTCTCGTTCACCAAATTAACCGCGTTGGTGCCGTACCAAACCAACGCAAAACTGAGGATGATACCGGCAAGGATGACGGCGGACGCCTTGCCTTTAAACCCGAGATTTCCCCATACCATGGTCATTTTTGTAACACTATATGACCACGCTTGTCATGTGGCTTTGAGAGAGAATTATTTGGTGACGACTTCAGCAGAAGTGCGGGGCAATTCGAAGCTCAGTAGCCATGCCAGCAGCAAGAACACCGCAGACACGCCCAAGCACATCACCAATCCGCCCCACTGATAGGCCAGACCAGACAAAAGCGTGCCGACCAGGCGCCCGCCGGCGTTCGCCATGTAATAAAACCCGACATTGAGCGCCACGTGATCAGCTTCGGTATACGCCAAGACCAAGTAGGAGTGCACCGCCGAGTTCACAGCAAACACAAAGCCAAACACCACCAAACCGAACAGCACCGCCATGGCCGGATAGACGTCCGCCCACACCAGCGCGGCAATGGTGACGGTGACCACGATCAGCGCGAAGATCCAGCGTTGACTCAACGCACCGTCGGGGGCATGTTCGGATTTTCTCAAGACTTTGGGGGCCAAGGCCTGCACAAAACCGTAAGCAATCACCCACGTCGCCATGTACCCGCCGACCTCAGTGTGCCCCCAGCCCAAAGCGGTTGCCAAAAACAAGGGCAAGCCCACCACGAACCAGATATCGCGAGAGCCAAACAAGAACAGGCGCGCGGCGGACAGATAGTTCATATCGCGGCTTTTGGACAAAATCTGGGTAAACTTGACCTTCACCTTCGCTTGTCCAATTTCGCCCGGCAGCAGCACAACAGACGCGGTCAAAACAACCACCAGTCCGGCGGCCATGGTCTGCAGGGCGCCGTGGAACCCCAACGTTTCCAACAGAACGCCACCCATAAAAAAGCCCGCCCCTTTGAGCGCATTTTTCGACCCGGTCAGAACCGCGACCCACTTAAACAACGCCCCTTGCTCGCCCTCGGGCACCAAAAGCTTCACAGCACTTTTGGAGCTCATCTTGGTCAAGTCTTTGGCGATGCCGGACAGGGCTTGCATACCCATCACAAAAGCCACGCCCAGGACAACAGGCCAAGTCTGGTCAAACATGGACAAGCCGCTGAGCGCCACGATCTGCAGCGCCAGCCCGGCAAACAGCGTGGACTTCAACCCCAAACGCGACGCGATCCAGCCGCCGATCAAGTTGGTGACGATGCCGAAGAATTCGTAGAGCAAAAACAACAGCGCAATTTCAAACGCGCTGTAGCCCAGCATGTAAAAGTGCAACAGCACCAACATGCGTAGTGCACCGTCGGTTAGGGTAAACCCCCAATAGGCCGCCGTGACGCATGCGTAGTTTTTGATGTCCTTACTCATGGGCGGCTTCTATCTCATTGAGGTGACGGTTGTGTGACGCCTATTCGAATTCCATTTGCATGAACACGTTTTGGGCGTTGCGTTTGGCGATTTGTTCGGACACAACCAAGTATTCAAATTGGGATTGATCGATGGCGATGGCTTGTTCGACCACGCCACCGCTGTCGATGATCTCCCCAATTTTGGTGCGCAGATACATCAGGTAGTCATAAGTTTCCGCAGTGGCCCGTTTTAAGTCCGTGACAGCACCATGGCCGGGGACGATATATTTTGGATTGTAAGCCGCCATGGCTTGGAAAACTTCAACCCAACTGTCGGAAGCCCGGGCCGGACCGATGCCCAGCATGCGCCCCACATACACAATATCGCCCGTGAACATCACGCGCTTTTCAGGCATCCAGATAAAACTGTCGCCTAAGGTATGAGCGGGGCCAACGTGACGGATTTCAAAGCTTTCGCCGCCAAAACTTAAATCCAGCGCTTCATCGAAGGTCTCATCGGCATAAACCGCTTCGGTGCCAGCCAAGGCATCTTTGCCCATAAAGTTGGTGAGCCGGAAAAAATGGTCGTTCGTGCGGGCTTTGTGATCCTCAACACCTTCACTGGATGCAATGATGCGCGCGCCTAAGGCTTTGAAGTAGCCATTGCCAAGCCAGCGATGATCTTGCCCGCCGGAATTGATGACGATCTTCACGGGCTTGTCGGTGATGGTCTTAATTGCCGCGTGAACTTGCTCAGCCCCTTTGTAGCTTCCGCCCGGGTCGACCAGCAACACACCCTCGTCCGTCACCACCACGCCAAAGGTGGCGTTGTTGGCGAAGTTCGTGGGGTTGCGCTGTTCGTGCGGCCCAACGATGGCGTAGACGTTGTCGACCACGTTCATAACTTTGAGCTCCGCCGCCTGAACGACCGTACTCATTAGTCCAACACACACACCAAATGCACCCAACAGCGCTTTGCTCATCACTCACTCCCTCAATAAAACTAGTTTTATAGTTATATTATTTTGCATTGAACTGCAATCCCTAGCTCATAGATACGCCGACACGCCAAACAAAGAAATTCGGGATATCCCTAGCATCCCTAGAGAGGTGTTCACATTTCGTTATATTATGGCCGTCTGAAACGCCCTCGCATAGGATTGGAGTTTGCATGTATCGATTGATTTTTGCCCTTGTTGTTAGTGTCAGCATCGGCACATCCGCATTGGCGCAAGACCGCACGCCCGAAGCCGCCACGGGGCGTACCGACCGCTCCAGTGTGAGCGCACCAAACTTCATGATCTCCGCCGCCAATCCATTGGCGGCACAAGCCGGATTTGACGTTTTGCAAGACGGCGGCTCGGCGGTGGATGCCATGGTGGCGACCCAGATGGTGCTGGGGCTTGTCGAACCGCAAAGCAGCGGCTTGGGCGGCGGGGCCTTTTTGGTCTACCACGACGCACAGACTGAACAGCCGACGACACTGGACGGGCGCGAGACCGCGCCGTTGGCGGCGACACCGGATCTCTTTTTAAAGCCGGACGGCAGCCGCATGAAATTTTACGACGCGGTTGTCGGCGGACGTTCGGTGGGTACGCCCGGCACAGCGAAACTGATGTATGAGGCCCACCAGAAATACGGCAAACTGAGCTGGGCGCGCGTGCTGCAACCCGCCATCGACTTGGCGGAGACCGGCTTCAAAGTTTCCCCACGATTAGCGAAACTGATTGCCAAGGACCAAAAACGTTTGGCGTCTCAGCCGGGAACGCGGGCTTGCTTTTTTGATGAAAACGGCGCACCGCTCAGTGCCGGTACACTTTTGAAGAACGCGGCCTACGCCGACACTCTCAAACGCATCTCTGCATCCGGCGCGGAAGCGTTTTACACAGGCGCCATTGCCGAAGATATCGTGCACGCTGTGCGCACGGCCTCCAATCCGGGTCTGTTGAGCCTGGACGATCTCGCCCAATATCAAATCGTCGAACGATCTGCCGTTTGCGCGCACTACCAAAACCACAAAGTGTGCGGCATGGGGCCGCCGTCTTCGGGGGCGCTGACGGTGGGCCAAATTTTAGGTCTGGTGGATCAGTTCGACCTGCCCGCACGCTCGCCCCTGGCCCTGCACATTATTGCCGAAGCCAGTCGTTTAGCCTTCGCAGACCGGGGGCTCTATATTGCCGACAGCGATTTTGTGACCATGCCCGAAGGCTTGCTGGACCCAACTTATCTCAAAGCACGCGCGGCCCTCATTGATCCCGCCCGCGCCATGGACGCGGCTGAACCCGGCATCCCGCCCTGGACCAAAGCCGAAGCCCGCAGCCCCGTTCAATCCATTGAGCTTCCCTCCACATCGCACATCTCCATCGTGGATGGTGCGGGCAACGCTGTGTCGCTGACCACCACCATTGAAAATGGGTTCGGATCGCGCATCATGGTGCGTGGTTTTTTGCTCAACAACGAACTCACGGATTTTTCGTTCTTGCCCGAAAAAGACGGCTACAAAGTCGCCAACCGGTTAGAGCCCGGTAAACGGCCACGCTCGTCCATGTCGCCGACCATCGTGTACGACCCGGATGGCCAGTTGAAAATGATTGTCGGCTCGCCCGGCGGTTCGCGCATCATTGGTTATGTGGCCGGGACCGTCATCGGCGTGCTCGGCTGGGGCCTGGATGTGCAAGACGCCATATCTGTACCTCACGCCGTCAAACGGTTTGGCACACTTGACGTGGAAACCGGGTCCGAAGCGCTTGCCCAACAGCTAGAAACGTTCGGCCATAAGGTGAAAGTGCGTGATTTGAACAGCGGCATACACGCCATCGTCAAACAAAACGGTGTATGGGTCGGTGGCGCCGACCCCCGTCGCGAGGGCGTCGTGCTGGGCAAGTAAGACCCGTTCAGGCGTTTAAACGGCAAAACTTACCCGGTCAAAAGCTCCTCTTTGCGCTCTTTGCCTTGTGCCGTTTGGGCTTCGACAGCTTCCGATTCTTGTAACGCCAGCAGAGGCCCAAGCCCCATATTCGACGCGATGTTGGCGCTGACATCGATCTCGGAATACTGCACGCTCATTTCGGTTTGCTGGAACATAATGGCCGTAGTGGAGCCGTTCATGTGACTGTTCGTCGCCATGCGCTCGACCATTTTGCGCGTGATCATGTCTTCGATCTGAGCGCGCTGTTCGGCAGGCATATTTTCCAGATCTTCTTCGCTAAGCCCCATTGAACGCAGGATTTTTTCGCGCAGTTCCTCCTTTTTCTTTTCTTCAAGCTCTTCGAGAAACTTCGAAAACCCCTTCTCGCGAATTTCATCGATAAGGCGTTTATCCTCTTCGATGATTTCGGTTTCAGTGGTTTGGGTTTTAACCTCAACAACAGCAACTTTTCGCGACTGCACCACGGCGGCTGCAGGTCCTGTTGAGTTGTGTGAAATTCCATCCATGTCCATGTGCATCTCCATATTTCACCAAGGACCCTGATCATGGCGTGTTGAACGACTGCGGATTGAATGCAATGGATATGCCACAGACATACAAGATTAACCCCCATACTAAGTTCGGGTATTGATCAAAGCCGCACTTAAGATGTATTATTAATAAAACTAAAGGGGGATTCTGACGGCGCTTGCGCGCCGACGGTATTGTAGTGCATGGGCAAAACTGACATTTCTGGACCACTTAAAGGCATTCACACAACCGATCTCAATTCCGAGGAGCTTCATTTGCTCTCTGTCACGGATGAAGGTGTACAAACTTGGGATAAGCATGGAAACTTGATCTATGCCAACAGGGCATCGGATAAGTATTTTCCCAACATCACATCCCAAATCGATCTGCCGTTTTCAGCCATCATCAATCAGTGTTTGGATGAAAATGGGGACAAGCTCCTCAGCCAGGACTTTCCGATTTCCATCGTCTTGAACGGCGGACAGATTAAGTCCCATTCCATTGTCAGTATTGGAACCGATACGCCTAAGTGGTTGGAGATTTCCGCTTTCAAAGCTGACAAAGGCGACCACTGCGACTGCGCGGTCGTCAGCACCACCCACGATGTGACGGCATTGGTGGAACAGAGCCGGGATTTGGAAAGCCACGCCGCGTTTGATGCGCTGACCGGCCTTCCCAACCGCTCCCTATTGTCTGACCGTTTGGACCGCGCCAAAGCCCGTGCGGACCGGAGCAAGGAAACCTTGGCTATATGCCTATTGGACTTAGATGGATTCAAGCCCGTAAACGACACCCTCGGTCACGGCGCGGGCGATCAGTTGCTCAAAGAAACGGCCCGGCGCTTGGAACATCAACTGCGCAAAGATGATACGGCACTTCGCTTAGGTGGCGATGAGTTCGTGTTGATCATGGGAGGGTTCAAACACGAAGCTGAAATCGACGTGGTTTTTCGCCGGATATTGCAATCCATAGCCACACCCGTCGCCATTGACGGGAACCAAGCCAGCGTCACGGCCAGCATCGGTGTGACGCTCTATCCCCACGACGCAGCGGTCAACGACCAGCTGATGCGCCACGCTGACCAAGCCATGTACAAGGCGAAAGATAGCGGTAAAAACAATTACCACCTGTTCGACCCGACCTTGGAATCGCGCCACAAAGCCAACCTCAGTGCCAAAAAGCAAATCGCCAAGGGCCTGGACAAAGGCCAATTCGAACTGCACTTCCAGCCCCAAGTGGATTGCGCCCGCGGCAAGGTCTTGGGCGCGGAAGCCTTGATCCGCTGGAAACACCCTATTTTGGGCATGCGCCCGCCCAGCGAGTTTTTGCCGCTTATTGAAAACGACGACTTGGTTATCGACATGGGCAAGTGGGTGATTGATACCGCCATCACCCAACTCAAAGCATGGCATGAGGCCGGCTTCCAGCTGTCCATAGCCATCAACATTTCCGCCCGTCACCTGTTGCGTGGTGAGTTTACACGCTACATCGAACAAGAGACCCGCGACCTGCCGCCAAAGCTGTTGAAACACATCGAATTCGAGCTTCTGGAAACCGCAGCGTTAGAAGACCTGAAGTTCGTCGGCGAAACCATCAACCACTTCAAAACGTCCGGCATCGGGTTTGCTCTCGACGATTTTGGCACGGGATATTCATCCCTCACCCACTTAAAGCATTTGGCTGTGGACACGTTGAAAATCGACAAAAGCTTCGTGCGCGATATGCTCATTGACCCGGGCGATCTCGCCATCGTGAAAGGCGTCCAGGGTCTTTCGGAAGCCTTTCACAGCGACGTCATCGCCGAGGGTGTGGAAAGCATCGACCAAATTCTCAAGCTCTTATCACTGGGCTGCACCGTTATGCAGGGCTTCGCCATCGCACGGCCCATGAACGCAGATGCATTTACGAAGTGGGTCAATGCGTTTGAAGAAAATCCGCTGTGGAACGCCGCGAAAGACCGTTATCCCTCACGCCAAGCCTTCGACATTTTGATCCTGGAGGCCACCCAGCGCCATTGGTATACGCGCGCGCTCAATTACCTGCAAAATCAAGAACAACATGACATTGATGTCGCCGACTTTGGCTATGAAAACACCCGTGTCACCAAATGGTACAACGATGAAGGCACGCGGGACATGGCACAACATTCGGAATTCCATGAAATCGATATTCTCAACCGCAAACTCTGTTATCTTTTTGAAAAGCTCGTCGATTTGAAAGGCCAGGATACGGAAGAGGTCACAGCAACACTGAACGAATTCGTCTTAGAGAACGAAAAACTGATATCCGCACTCGGCAGCTTGAGGGTAATGATCAATGACACATAAAAAAACGACCAAATTAAGGAGAGTGGAACATGGCTGAAGTAACAGCACCGTTGGTTTGGAATGAAAATTATGCAACTGGCGTCCCTGAAATCGATGAGCAGCATATGATTTTGGTGCATACGCTCAACGAAGCCTCGGAAAAACTGGCCGAAGACAGCAGCATCGAAAACTTACAAGAGATCACACAAAACCTACTCAGTTATGCCCTTTACCACTTCGATACCGAAGAAGAGCTTATGCAAGAATTCGGCTACGCCGGCGGTTCTGAAGAGGACGCAAGTTCTCACCTCAAACAGCACCGTGCCTTTTCCGCCAAAGTCGTCGCGGTGCGCGATGGGCTCAAATCCAACACACCCATTGCGGCGGAAGATTTATTGGCCTTTTTGAACGACTGGCTGATCAATCACATCTTAAACACCGACAAAAAACTCGGCGCATTTATTTGTGAAAAGCGGGGATAATCCCAGCGACTTCAATTGCGGTTTAACAACCCTTCAAGATGCTGTGTGGCGGCTAACGCTGCAGCACGAATGACCGTGCTGGGCGCTTTGGCGCGCAACATCACGAATAGCCCCAGCACAGAGGCGGTCAGAAAATCGGCTTCTTGGCGTGGGATGACTCCTTTGTTCAATTCACCTAATTTTTGTGCATGGTCGAGCGCACAGCGAAATGCATTCGACAAACGCGTAAAATAACGCTGCACAAACCCAGCCCCGCTAGGGTCTTCAGGCCCAAACTCCACCGCCGTATTGCACAGTAAACAGCCCCGCCCCAGCGCCGGGCTGTCTTCGGCGGATCCAAAAAACGCCAACAAAGTTTTGATTTCGTCGATTCCCGCGCCCGGTTTTTCCAGCGGGCCGAAGTTGCGATCGACAACTTGATCGTCATAGCGCTGCAACACGATATCGAACAATTCCTGCTTAGAACCGAACTCGGCATACAGGCTGTAGCGATTCACGCCCAGAGCCTCAACCAACATTTCCGCTGATGTGCCCGCAAAGCCGTGGTCACGAAAGAGCTCCAACGCCTGCGCAACCAATTGATCTCGATCGTATTTTTTCTTCCGTCCCATTGGGGGTTCCCAAATCTGTTTTTCTTCCTCATAATATATCTAAATGTTCGTTCAGATATAGTAAAAATGGAGGATATCAACAATGGACAACAAAACGACTTTGGTGGTGACCGCCACGCCAGATCCGGATGAAATGGCTACGGTTCAGGAATACCTCCGGGGTGTCATGCCTTTGCTTCAAGGGGCTGGCGGCCAACTGATCAAGCGCTTGAAGGCTTCACAAGGCATCCACGGAAAAACCGCAGCCATGGTTTTGGTGATGGATTTTTCCTCTGCCAGCGCCATATCAGACATGTTTGCATCTGACGAATACGCCGCCTTGGTTCCTGTCCGCGACAAAGGCTTTGTGGATATGAACATCCAACTGAGCCAAGAGATGTAGGAGCCGATCCATGAGTGCGCAAACGGAGTTCAAAACCTATATTTTGGATCAGCTCAGCCCCATGGGCGAGTTTGAGACCAAAAATATGTTCGGAGGAACCGCCGTCCTAAAAAGCGGGGCGGCGTTCGCCAAAATCAAACACGGATGTTTGTGGCTAAAAGTTGATGACCAAACCGTAGACGAGTTTATCGCAAAGGGCATGCCGCAATACACATATGGCAAAGACAACAGCCGCAAGCTCAACTTCTATGAAGCCCCTCCGGAACTTTTGGAAGATCAGGACGCCTTAATTGAATGGGCAAACAAGGCCAGCGATGCAGCCTTGCGCTCGAAGTCCTAGCGTCTGCGTTTGGGCTTAGACGGCTTGCCTTTCTTTTTAGGACCGCCGCGATACGTTCTGCGCCCCTCGCCAGCTTGCTGGGTAACAAACGTTTGATCGCCGCTCTTGCTCCCGGACCGAGAGCCTTGTGCTCCGTGCCCCGTGCCTTTGGGTTGCCAAGCGGGCACCAAGTGCTTTTTGCTGGGGCCGATCAGGTCTTCGCGACCTAAGCGTTTTAAGGCATCCCGGATCAAAGGCCAGTTGTTGGCGTCGTGGTAGCGCAGGAAGGCTTTGTGCAGACGGCGTTCTCTCAATTTTTTAGCCGTGCGAACCTCTTCACCGGAATTTCGGTGAATGGCCTTAATCGGGTTGCGTTCGGAATAGTACATGGCCGACGACAAGCTCATGGGCGATGGCAGGAACGTTTGCACTTGGTCCGCGCGCAGATTGTTTTTCTTCAGCCAAATCGCCAAGTTCATCATGTCTTCATCGGTGGTGCCCGGATGGGCTGCAATGAAGTATGGGATCAGGTAGAACTCTTTGCCTGCACGCTTGGCGGCTTGATCGAACATTTGTTTGAAGCGGTCATAGGTGCCGATGCCGGGCTTCATCATTTTCGAAAGCGGACCGCTTTCTGTGTGTTCCGGCGCGATCTTGAGGTACCCGCCGACGTGATGGGTCACCAGCTCTTTGACATAGGTCGGGCTTTTCACCGCCAAGTCATAACGCAGGCCCGATCCGATGGAAATTTTCTTCACGCCCTCAATGGCGCGGGCTTTGCGATACAGCTCAATCAACGGGCCGTGATCGGTGCCCAGGTTTACGCAGATATCGGGATAGACACACGACAAGCGGCGGCACACGGCTTGGATCTTGTCGTCTTTGCAGGCCAAGCGATACATGTTCGCCGTTGGCCCGCCCAAGTCCGAAATCTGTCCGGTGAAGCCGTCCACTTTGTCACGAATATCTTCGATTTCTTTCAAGACGGAAGCTTGAGACCGGTTTTGGATCACACGCCCTTCGTGCTCGGTGATGGAGCAGAACGAACACCCCCCAAAGCAGCCGCGCATGATGTTGACGGAAAACTTAATCATCTCCCACGCCGGAATGCGCGCCCCGCCATAGGCCGGATGCGGCGCGCGGGCATAGGGCAGGTCGTAAACACCGTCCATTTCCGGCGTGCTCAAGGGTACAGGCGGAGGCGTCAACCACACATCGCGATTGCCATGGCGTTGGATCAAAGCGCGCGCGTTTGACGCGTTGCTTTCTTGGTGCAGGACCCGCGAGGCCTGACCATACAAAACCGGATCAGCGCTGACGGCCTCATAGCTCGGCAGCCGCACCACGGTCTTGTCTTTGTCCGCGTTGCGTTCCGGGTGTTCCAGGTCCAGATCCGACATATCGATTTCGGTGTAGTCGTCGGGCGCACCGTTGGTCATATAGGCGGTGCCACGCACATCGTGCATGTCTTTGGGGTTTTCGCCCTGGGCGATGCGGTGCGCGATATCGATGATGGCGCGCTCGGCATTGCCATAAAGCAAAAGATCCGCCTTGCTGTCGGGGAGAACCGAACGACGCACCTTATCGGACCAGTAGTCATAGTGCGCAATACGGCGCAGAGAGGCTTCAATGCCACCGATGATCACCGGCACCTCTTTAAACGCTTCGCGGCACCGCTGGGCATAAACAACGACAGAGCGGTCCGGCCGCTTGCCGCCTTCATCGTCGGGGGTGTAGCTATCGTTATGACGGATTTTTTTATCCGCCGTGTAGCGGTTGACCATGCTGTCCATATTGCCCGCCGTCACGCCCCAAAACAGGTTGGGCGGACCTAAGGCTTTGAATGCGTCTGCGCTGGACCAGTCGGGCTGAGCGATGATGCCGACACGAAAGCCCTGAGCTTCGAGGAGCCTTCCGATAATCGCCATGCCAAAGCTGGGGTGATCGACGTAGGCGTCCCCGGTGACGATGATGATGTCGCACGAATCCCACCCCAAAAGGTCCATTTCGTCCCTGCTCATGGGCAGGAACGGAGCCGTGCCGAACCGAGCCGCCCAATAGGGGCGGTGGGAAAACAGTCCATCTTTGGATTTTTTTGCACGTTGCTTGACCATTGGGCTCTCTTTTACTGCGCCAGATCGTTTGCGTCCATTCAATTGCGTGTTACACCTCTGGCCTATGGAACATCTCTCAACCCACATTGACGTCGTGATTATCGGCGGCGGCCCCGCTGGCCTGATGGCGGCTGAGGTCCTCTGCGGCCAAGGCTTGAACGTGCACCTGTTCGACGCGCAGCCGTCCTTGGGCCGCAAGTTCTTGATGGCCGGCAAAAGCGGGCTCAACTTGACCCACGGGGAAGAGGTGGAGAAATTCTTGAACCGCTTCGCCGCATCACGTGGTGCGCTACAAGCGTCTCTTCAAGCTTTCAACGCGCAAGACATTCAAAACTGGGCGCATGATTTGGGCGTCGAGACCTTCGTCGGCACATCGGGTCGTGTGTTTCCTAAAGACTTCAAAGCAGCCCCCCTGCTGCGCGCGTGGTTGCGCCGCTTGCGCAAAAACGGTCTCACCGTTCATGTTCGCCATAAGTGGTCGGGCTGGGACGGCGATGCGCTTTGCTTTGAGACTCCCCAAGGTCCCGCACAGGTCACGGCCAAAGCCATCATCTTGGCCCTTGGTGGCGCAAGCTGGCCAAGCTTAGGCTCGGATGCCTCTTGGGTAACACCGCTTCAAAACACAGGGACTGAGATTGCCCCACTGCGCCCCGCCAACTGCGGTTTCGATGTGGCCTGGAGCGATCATATGCGGGAGAAATTCTCCGGCGCGCCACTCAAGTCCGTGCGCCTCAGCTTCAATGGGCAAAGTGCAAACGGGGATGTCACTGTCACCGACACAGGAATTGAGAGCGGCCCGGTCTACCCCCTCTCCGCCACCTTGCGCGATGCCATTGAACGTGATGGCAGTGCCACACTTCTGATTGATGTGCTGCCGGACAGAACCGTCGATCAAATCATCGATGCCCTCAACAAACCGCGCGGCAAAAAATCCATGTCCACGCACCTCAAACGCACAACAAAGTTAGACGGCGCGAAAGCTGCATTGCTGCGCGAGTGCTTAGACAAAGACACGTTTCAAGACCCCACGCGTTTGGCGCTTTCCATCAAAGCCGTGCCCCTCACCCTCACCCGACCGCGCCCCATCGAAGAGGCCATCAGCACAGCTGGCGGTGTGCGCTTTGACGCCATGAGCGCAGACTTCGAACTGATCCATAAGCCCGGAGTCTTTTGCGCCGGTGAAATGATGGACTGGGAAGCACCGACAGGAGGCTACCTGCTCAGCGCATGCTTGGCGACGGGACGCTGTGTGGGTGATGCGGTGCTGCGCCGTCTTAAAGGTTGAGCGCTTTTAAATCGTGACAGCTCCGGCTGGGGCATTCCAGCTTATCCAGCAACGCCCGAATTTGGCCCAAGTACGCCAAGGGACGTCCGTTTTTAAACCCGCGAACCCCCAAAACTTCATGAGACCGCCCGCGTGTGGTCAACACAGCAACAAACCGCCCGGTATCGGGATGGCGCAAAGCCCAAAGGGCGACAATGCGCAATGCAACCTCCTTGGCATATGCACCATTTCGCAAACAGTTGCGCAAATCGTAACCCACAAAAGCAATGTTGGACGCCGGAAGCTTTTCCCAAACAAAACCGTTGGGCAGCTCGACGCTGCACAGCGGCTGGGTCTCATAGCCATTGGGGCCACGCTTTGGCGCATCGTTGAGGCGCATCAGCTCTAAGCGATGCCAGCGTTCAGCCTTGGTCAGCGCATCATGCACGCTCATGGCGGGCAGGCCTTGGACGGAGCGCTTGGCCTCCGCTCCTAAGTTTCCGGGTTTGGAAAACTCACCGACGCAGTAGCACACCCAGACATGCAAACGCTCCAAAGACTGGGCGGCGTCATCGGACAAGTGGAAACGATGCAACGGCTGGCCGTGCACATAGGCCTGTTCCACCCAAGCCGGATCGCCCGGCAAAGGCCAGCTCTCCTTGAGGCAGTCTTCGCGTTTTCTCAACCACTTGGCCACATTTTTGGAAAAGAACGTCTTCGCCGCAGGCTCGTGAATGTCCTGGGTCACTTTGTCGGCCACCTCAGCGGCGGCTTCGGGATCGATGAGGTTGAAGGTGTGTTTCACGTCTCAGACCGTTTGTGCCGTTCTCCTCATTTGCATATGGGAGTTCAAACCGGTCAATTCACGTTCTTTTGAGGAGACGTTCGTTCAGGGGTAGGAAATCGCGAGGATTTCCAGCTCATCCTCGCCGCCCGGGGTCATGACCGGGGCCAAGTCGCCGACGCGTTTTTTCAGCACGGCGCGCGCGATGGGGCTGTCCATGCTGATGTGGCCGTTGGCGGGATCGGTTTCGTCTTTGCCGACAATGGTGACGGTTTGCACTTTTCCGTCTTCGCGTTCGAACTTGACGGTGGCACCGAACAAGACCCGGTCGCGTTCGGTTTGGGACGCGGGGTCGACAACCATGACCGCATCCAGGCGCTTGCGCAAAAACCGCACACGGCCATCAATTTGGCGCAGACGCTTTTTGCCGTAGATGTAATCGCCGTTCTCGGACCGATCGCCGTTGCCAGCCGCCCATGACACCGTGCGCACCACTTCGGGGCGTTCAATGTCCCAAAGCTGGTGAAGCTCATCAGTTAAGGCGGCGAAACCCGCAGGGGTGATGCAATCGGTGGACGCACTTGTCATAGATTGGTTTTAACCAGTCTGGGCCAAGAGTTCCAGACCGAACCACCCCTGCGGGAGTTGTTAATTAAGCCCCACCCGGTTCACCGGTGAATTCGACCAAAAGGTCTTCATCGGTGACAACGCATTGGCAAGCCAAGCGATATTTCGGGGGAAGATCGTTCACTTCGGCACGTTCGCCGTCTTTTGCAGACAGTTTACCAACGGATTGCAGAACGAAGCGTTCTTTGTCCGTGAGCATCATGCCTTTGACGCGGTCCCCGTCCAAATGCGTAACTTCGCAGAGGCAAGAGCCACATTCGCCGTTTTCACATTCGTGAGGGATTTTCACGTCATTGTTTTGCGCAACTTTCAAAAGGGTGTCGCGAGAGCCGGCGACGGCCTCCACCTTTTTGTTTTTACGCATAATGGGAGAGCTGAAATAAACATTCGCCATAAGGTTTCCCCTTATTGAGTTGTTAACAACACCCCCCCTACGCAACCTGCGTGCCAAAATGAAAAATGTTATTTTTCAATATGTTAAAACAGACGAGCCGCAAATAACCTGACTCAATGTCAGGTTATTGAATGACAATGTTTGAAATCGAACAAAGAGTGCTTACGCCCTGCCGCTCAACTTTGCGATCCAGCCTTTTTGGTAAGCTTTGCGCTGCTGTTCGTTCAAGAAGTCTTCCAACTTATCGCGTACGGCAGAGAATTCGACCTTCTCACCCGGCTCGATTTTCTCACACATCAAGATGTGATACCCGGTCTCAGACTCTATAGGACCGGCGATCTCACCGACCTCCATTTTGAACAGCACCCGATCCAACTCCGGGTAGAGCTTTCCAGGCGGCACGCGGCCCAACAGACCGCCTTCGACCGCCGTCGGACATTCGGAATGCTGTACGGCTTGATCGGCAAAGTCGCCGGGATTGTCTTGCAGATGGTCCGCAATGGGCGCAATGCGGCGCAGGGCCTCGGTCTGTTTGTTTTCCTCATAATCATCGTTGATGGTGATGAGGATATGACGCGCGGTGCGCAGTTCAGGACGGTCAAACTGGTCAGGGTTTTCGGTGTAGAACGTCTCGACCTCTTCAGCGGTGACGCGGGACGCCTGATCACCGACCATATTCATCACCGCATCAAACGCCAATTCACGCCAAAGCGCGCGGCGTAAATCCGCCACACGCACGCCACTTTCCATCAGGGCGCGTTCGAACTCTTGCTCGTTTTCATAGCGGTCTTGAATTTGTGCAACGGCGTTGTCGACCTCAGCATCCGGTACGGACACGCGCGCGGCGTTGGGACTGTTCAACACCATGTCTTCCAAGTCGCGAATGTCTTCGCCGCGCTTGGTGGCCTTTTTCAGTTGTTCAGCATCCAGTTTTTCAGGCTGTTGGCCGAAGGTGTCCACCGCTGCTTTTAAAACATAATAGGCGTCCAGACCTTTTTCGTCCGAACCATTTCGTGCAGGCAATTTCATGCCGATTGCTCCAGTTGAGCCTGTTCAGGGTCGGCCCAATCTAAACGGCTTTCGAGAATCTGCAAGGTGTGTCCAGGGAAACGCACGTGATATTGCATTTCGCCTTCGGTTTCGCGCAACACTTTCAAGATTTCGCCCGGCGCACCCGCTTCGGCAATGACCTCACCGTTCACGGCAAAGGTTTTGAGCGCCACGACCTTATCGCGGAATTCAAACTTTGACGGATTCCACGGCGCATCGATGGGGATCAGCTCTTCTTCACGACACCCCACAACACGATCATCGCCGACGAAGTGCACGGTGTAAACGATCTGGTCTTGCAAGAACGTGCCACGGTCGACAATGGTGCCGCAGGTGCCACGGCGCATAATCAGATCGCCCCGCTCCAACCCCGGAAAGGTTCCGTCATTGCGCACGTTGCGCGTGACCCGGACTTCATCCCCAATTTCATATTCGGCAATCATGGTTGAGCTCCTTACTTGACCAAGTCATCCAAGGCCACAAACGCGGGCTCGGCCTCTTGATCTGCGGCTTTGTAGACCTGTAAAACCTTTTCGGTTTTGGGGTCTGAGTCCACAAACGCCTGATAGGCCTTTTGCAACAATTCGGCATACACGCCCCGGCGCGCGGCTTCATCGGCGGGCGGATCGGTGACTTCGCCCAGCAGGTCGTGATAGCGCTGCAAGATGTGCAAGCGATACGCGTGCACTTTGGTTTGATCGAACTCAATTTCGAAGTAGTTCAAGAAGTCCTCTGCCCCTTCCAATTCGGACAGATCGTCTTCCAAGTCTGCGTCAAAGTCGAACATTTCAGTTTTCTCCTAGTGTTTTGCCGCGTCATTGAGCAAGGCTTCGCGGGCGACGTCCGCCAAGGCCTTTGCACCGATGCGATCTTTGGGGTCAAGCTGAGCCACTTTGTCGAGCCGTTCCAGCCCGCGCTCAGGTTCGTTTAATCTCAACAGCAAGTATCCCGCACCTTTGAGGGTGTGCAGATAAAAGCGCACCAGCTCGGGTGTGCTTTCCATATGCGTCTGCACGTCGAGTAAGGTGACGTCTTGCCAATTTTTGGGAAAGTTCAAGCGCTCCGTCACTTTGCGCAACACATCGACGGCGATGCTCAGCGCTTCGGGGTAACGGTGGCTGTAGAAATAGTAGCGGTAAAGCGCCACGAACACTTCTAAGTGATCGGGCTCAATCTCCAACGCCGATTGCAGGTGGCTTTCGGCTTCAGGCTCACCGTAATGGTCGCTCGCTTTTTCGATCAGCTCTTCTGCGCGCGGATCCAAGGGCTGCGCGTAATACATTTCACTGGGTTCGAAAGCCAAAAGATCCATTTCACTCTCCTGCTGCGCGGGGTAAGGGAATATGCACACGACCACGTTTGCGCGCGTCGGGGGAGACGTTTTCACACACCGCCTCGCCTTCACATTCGATGCAATTGCCGTCCGACACGCCGAGGCGGTCTTCCAAAACCGCAATGCGTTCCAAAACACAGCTCATAGCGTCTGCCACCGGATCGGGGATCAGGTGGTGGTTCAAGTCGATGCCCGCCGGGTTCAGATGTGCCGCTTCGGACGTATGCACCACGCGGCCGGGAATGCCGACCACGGTGCGGTTTTCGGGAACGTCGGCGATGACCACCGAGTTCGCGCCAACCTTTGCATTTTTGCCAACAGTTATGGGGCCCAAGATCATCGCACCACCGCCAACCACAACGCCGTCTTCCAACGACGGGTGACGTTTGCCGCGGCTCCACGACGTGCCGCCCAGGGTGACCCCGTGATACAGTGTGACGTCATCGCCAATCTCTGCCGTTTCGCCGATGACGACGCCTGTGCCATGATCGATAAAGAAGCGATGGCCGATGGTGGCACCCGGATGGATTTCGATGCCGGAAAACATGCGGCTGAAAAAGGCCCAAAGGCGCGCGGCGTAGCGAAAACCCTTGGTCCAAAGTTTGTGCGCAATGCGGTGGTTGATAACGGCGTGAACACCGGGGTACGTGGTCAGCACTTCGAACTTCGTGCGCGCTGCCGGGTCACGATCAAACACACAGTTGATGTCTTCGCGGATCATCCCAAACAGGCCAAGTTTTTTGGCGGGAGCTGGAACAACGTCATGCGGCATAACCATGTCCCCCCGCGTGTGAGAGTTCATGATAAAAGCGCAAAAGATCTTGATCGTCAGGGGCGCGTTTAGCTTCGGTCGAAAGTGCGCGCACACGCTGCAAAATCAGTTCCGCCTGATCTTGGTTGATGGGCAGACCTAAGTTTTGATAAGCCAGCAACACCCCGCGCGAGCCTGAGTGTTTGCCCAGCACAATGCGGTGTTCGCGGCCCAATTCAGCCGGATCGACACCTTGGTAATTCAGCGGGTTTTTCAGCAAGCCGTCCACGTGGATGCCCGCTTCATGGGTGAACACGCCGTCACCCACCAAACTTTTTTGCCACGGAATGGGACGCCCCGATGCATTGGCAACCAGCTGGGACAACGCCCCCATTTGACGCAGGTCAATGCCCGTGTCGATACCGTGCAGGTGTTTGAGGCCCATCACAACTTCTTCGAAGGGCGCATTGCCCGCGCGTTCGCCCAAACCGTGGACGGTCGTGTTGGCGTGGGTCGCGCCGCCCAAAATGGCGGCCAAGGTGTTGGCCGTGGCGAGGCCCAAATCGTCGTGGGCGTGGACTTCCAGTTCCAAGTCTGAGTTTTTGCGCATGCGCTCAAAGCTCGCGCGGATGGCGAACGGGTCCAACACACCGACGGTGTCGGCAAAGCGGAAACGACGCGCTCCGGCTTTGGCGGCGACGTCCAGAACTTGGTCGAGGAAATCGGGATCGGCGCGCGAGGAATCTTCACCGCCGACGCACACGTCAAAGCCTTGGTCCAAAGCCTTGGACACCATGCGTTCGATCTCGGCCAAGGCCCAGTCCCGGTCACGGCCCAGTTTGTGGAATAGATGTTGATCGGACACCGGCATGGACAAGTCCACGATGTCGGCCCCGGTTTCGGCGCACAGGCCCAAATCGGCGTCACACATGCGGCACCACACCACCAAATCGGTGTTGAGCTTCAAATCGGCAATGGCGCGAATGGCTTCGCGTTCTTCCGCGCCCATGGCGGGGATGCCGACTTCCAGCTCGGGCACACCCAAGCGGTCGAATTCTTGTGCAATGGCCAGTTTTTCGGCCAATGAAAAGGCGACACCGGCGGACTGTTCTCCGTCGCGTAATGTGGTGTCGTCGATGACTACGGTCTTGTTTTTGATCTCGTTGGTCATTTTGGTTCTCCTAGCCCTTAAGACTAAGCAACCCCTGTGCCAACTTTTAATGATTAAATATCAATCACTTAGCCTGTTGCGCTTTGTCGCATATCCGACAAAAAAAGACGGTGGGGACAAGTCCCCACCGCCAAGTGCTAGGAGGCAACAGCAAAGTTGCGCTTAAGAATAGGCCGGAGCAAACGCCTGATCGGGGTTTGCCACTGGCCCGTTCTCCCCCCAATACGGGGAGAGCTTGCGGAGTTTGGCCACGATGCCTGGCACGACATCAATGACCTTCTCGATCTCTTGGGGTGTGTTGTAGCGCGACAGGGAGAAACGCACTGTACCGTGGGCAGCCGTGAACGGAATGTCCATGGCGCGCATCACGTGCGACGGCTCCAACGATCCAGACGTACAGGCCGAACCGGAAGAGGCAGCGATCCCGTCTTTGTTCAGCAACATCAAAATCGCTTCACCTTCGATGAATTCGAACGCGATGTTCAAGGTGTTGGGCAAGCGGTTTTCCGGATCGCCCGTCACAAAACAGTTGGGGATGGCTTCCAAAAGCGCGTCTTGCAAACGGTCGCGCATAGCCATGACTTCGGAATTTTCGAAGGCCATGTGCTTTTGTGCAAACTCGCACGCCAAACCCAGGCCGACGATGGACGCTGCGTTTTCCGTGCCGGCACGGCGTCCGCGTTCTTGGTGACCACCGCGCAATAATGGCCGATAGCGCGTCCCGCGTTTGAGATACAACACACCGATGCCTTTGGGGGCATGCAGTTTGTGGCCCGAGAGCGACAGCATATTGATCTTGGTATTTTTCAAATCCATCGGAATTTTGCCGACGGCTTGCACCGCGTCGGTGTGAAACATCACGCCCGCCGCATGAGCCATTTCAGCCATTTCGATAACAGGGAAGTAAGAGCCTGTTTCGTTGTTGGCCCACATCACAGATACAATGGCAACGTTGGGTGTAAGCAAGCTTTTGTATTTTTCCAGATCCAAACGGCCCTTGCTGTCCACTTCCAAATAGTGAACTGTGTAGCCTTCTTTTTCCAAATGCTTGCACAGCTCCAACACCGCCGGGTGTTCGATCACAGTGGTGATGATTTCACGACGTTTGGGATAAGCTTTCAGCGCCGATAAAATGGCGGTCGAGTCCGATTCCGTACCACACGACGTGAACACGATTTCACTGTCGTATTCCGCACCCAGCAAATCCTGGATTTGACCGCGCGCTTTTTTGATGGCGTGGCCGACCTTGTTGCCGAATTGGTGCATGGAGGACGGGTTGCCGAATTGCTCCGTAAAGTACGGCAACATGGATTCGACGATTTCCGGGTCCACCTGCGTGGTGGCGTTGTTGTCGAGATAAATGCCGTCGGTCATATCCTTAAGCCCCCGCCACTTGAACGGGTTTTTGTTTTTTCTCAACCGGGATCAGCTGGATAAACTCACCCAACTCTTCCATCAATTGTTGCTGCACGCCGCCCAAGGTCATGCCTGCCATTTGACAGCCGGAGCATGCTCCGACCAAGTGAACCATGACGCGGTTCCCTTGGATGTCAATCAGTTCAATGTCACCTTTATCGGCTTGCAGCATGGGGCGTACTTTTTCGATGACGGCTTCAATTTTTTTGACCCGTTGGAACTCGCTCATACCGGACGGGGCGGCAGGCGGCGTATCGGCCGTTGGCTCTTCCAACGGTGCGGTTTGCGGTTTCGGCGCGGCTTCGGGGTCGAACTCAATGCCTTGTTCCGCCAAAACTTTGGTCAAGATTTCTTCAATGCCTTCGTGGCAAGACGAACACCCGCCACCGGCTTTGGTGTAGTTGGTGACATCTTCAACAGAAGTCAGGTTGTTGGCCCGCACGGTGTCTTCGATCATGACGGCGTCGATGGCGAAACACTTACAGATCAGCTCGCCTTCTTCGTGATCGTCTTTCCATTCTTCACCACGGTAATCGGCAACAGCCGCTTGCAAAGCTTCGCGTCCCATGACGGAGCAGTGCATTTTTTCCGGCGGCAGACCTTCCAGATAATCGGCAATGTCGTTGTTCGACACCTTCAAAGCTTCGTCTAAGGATTTGCCCTTAATAATTTCGGTGAGAGCCGAACTCGATGCGATTGCAGAGCCACAGCCAAACGTTTGAAAACCCGCATCTTCGATGATTTCCGTTTCGGGGTTCACTTTCAACTGCAAACGAAGCGCATCGCCGCAGGAAATGGAACCAACATCACCGGTGGCGTTGGCTTCACCAACTTCGCCAGCGTTGCGGGGGTTGAAAAAGTGTTCTTTGACGGTATCGGAATAATCCCACATTGGACCATACTCACTTTTCTTTTGATTGCTTAAGCACAGAAAGATTTGCCGCAGCCGCAGGACTGCTTGGCGTTCGGATTGTTGAAGGTGAAACCAGCACCCTCGACGCTTTCGGTGAAATCGATGGTGACGCCTTCGAGATATTGAGCGTTTTCGGGGTTCACAAAAACGGACAGCGCGCCCGCTTCGATGACGGTGTCGCCTTCGGGGGCTTCTTCTTCCAAGCTCAAGGCGTATTGAAAACCGGAACAGCCACCGCTGCTGACTTGAATGCGCAATCCCTTGATGTCCTTTTCGGACCCGGAAATCACTTTGGACAGGGCATTTTGGGCGTTTTCCGTAAGCTCTAACATGTTGACTCCTATTTGTTCGGGTTGGCGCCTTCAGACGCTTCTGCCCAAAGAAGGAGCAATTAGCATGCCAGTTTAAAGTCGTTCAATTTCAATGAATTGGATCGAGGGAGCTTTGTCGCATGTGCGACAAAGAACATTAGCGCCCCTCTAAAATGTCCAGCTTTTTGTCCGTTTCAAACGTCACACGGTCCTTCATGGCTGGAGTGATGAACACACGGCCTTCGGTATCGACGATCATGGCGTATTTGAGCCCCATGCTTTCGACGACTTTTTCCCACTCTTGTGGCCCCGCGACGACCAAAGCCGTCGCTGCTGCGTCCGCCAGCGCACCATTTTCGTGAACGACACTGGCCGAAGCCGTATGCTCCACCGGCATGCCCGTGCGCGGATCAATGATGTGCGCGTATTTCACGCCTTCGGACATACGAAAGCGTTCGTAATTACCGGAGGTATAGAGGTTCTCCCCCCCGGTCAGCTCAACGGATGCAATCACGCCCCAGTCACGCGGATCGCGAATGCCGACAGTCCACAAGCGTTCGCCAGGTTTGCCGATGGTATTTAAATCGCCACCCGCGTTCACAATGGCGTTTTGAATGCCCAAGGACTTAAGCTTTTCCACCGCCATGTCCAAGGCCACACCCTTGCCAAAACCGCCAAAGTCGAACGACACGGTTCGGTTGATGGTGGAAACCTGGTTGCCTTCGACCATGATGTCCAACATGGACGCTTGGCGTGACGCCAGCCTCTTGATCTGATCAAAATCCGGCAACGAGCCCGTGGGCAGTTCGTCTGCGTGAAAACCCCAAGCGTCAATCAGCTTGCCGATGGCGGGATTAAACAGACCGCCGCTCATGACCTCATACTGCTGACCTTGAAGAAGCAACGGCAGCACGAAGTCTGAGACCTCTACGGTTTCACCCTGGTCCATGGCGCGGTTGATGTCGTACAGTTCACCGCCCGGCTTCCACGCGTGCCAGTCCTTGTGCATGCGTTGAAAATCGCGGTCAACTTCGGTGATGGCGTGTTTGGCTAAGTCTTCGTCGGCGCCACGGATGATGAATTCCACCAATGTGCCGAAGACATAACGTGTTTCTTTGTACTCAGCCGGTTGGTCAGAGCAAGCCGTGACGAAGATGAGAACAATAAGGGTAACAAGACGTTTCATGGGGCAACCATGACAAAGAATGCTGCCAAAGGCAAAGTCATTCCATGACGCATTGATAGGCGCGGCGCAAAAGCTCCAATTCGCTGGGCGGCAAGTCGCGCCCATCAGTGATGGCGATGAATTCACCACCAACTTTTTCAGCGGCTTCAAAGGGCGGGTCCATGGTGGTAATCCGCCCCAGATAGATGGCAGAGACACCTTCGGGCGTGTCCACGAACGAACTGAAATCCGTTTCCAGTTCGATATCGTCCTTGGACAGCCCCAGTTTCCCCACCACCTGGTTCACCGCCATAGCCGGATGAACGACAACATCACTGTCGCGAAAATCTTCATCTTCTCCCAACACTTGGGAAAGTTTGGGAAACGCGTCAGGCGCAACCACACCATCGGCGAACCGCAAAAAGCGGATTCGCGCGCTGGTGCGTTGCTTGTGAACCAAAATCAGTCGAGCGGGAGCGGGCATCTTACCAAATGTCTTCCGGAGCCTGCAGACGTTCGACGACTTCGCCGCCTTTGATGTGCTTTTCGACGATTTCACCCACGTCAGAGGGCTGAACCTTCAAATACATCACGCCTTCGGGGTAGACCAAGACACTGGGGCCGGTAAAGCACGGGCCGATACAGCTGGAGGATGACAGCTTGTGTACACCCCACAGATCGTGTTCTTGGAACGCCGCCAAAAATGCGTCCATGACAGCCGGGGAATTGGCGGATGCACAAGACCCACGCGGGTGGCCTTCGGGACGAGATTGCACGCAAACAAAAACGTGTTTATCAGGACGGGGCATATTCTTTCCTTCTTCTTATCTTCTATCTTAGGCAGGTTCTTGGGGGGCGTGGGACATGCAGGCTTTGGGGCAAACCTTGATGCAGGCTTTGCAACCGATGCAGTCCATGGGGTCTTTCAAAGACATGACCATGGCAGTGTCATCGGAGAAACCGTCATCATCGTCATCCCAATCGTCATCGTCTAAATCGTCGTCCAGATCCAAGTCTTCGCGATCGACCAAGTCGAACACATCGCGCGGGCAGGTTTTGAAGCAACGACCGCAACCGATGCAGTTTGCTTGGTTCAATTCCGTGACGAACTCAGGTGTGAACTCGGTGCCGCCACGGGTAATTCCAGTAATAAAAGCCATTGTCTGATCCTCTCGTCAGGTGTGTGTTTAGGCTGACGCGTCTTCTGCGGCTTTCAAAGCCGCTGCGGCGTCTTGCCATGCTTTACAAGCGTCATAGGTGTCTTGGGCGATTTGCGGCAGCTCTTCAAAGGCTGCGGGCAGGCGGTCCTCCACCAGATCGTGGAGTTCCATCGCTTTTTCGGATGCAATGCGTTTTGCTCTGCGTTCGGCCTTTTTTATGGCCTTCATTTCATCGTCAGTCATCGGTCTTTCCTCTTACATACCTGCGACTTCAGGGTGTGAGCCGACGATGCCCGTTGCCACGGACAAAAGCTTGTCGGCTTCGTCTTTCATTTTCGACAGCGTGGCAAAGCCAAAACGGTGCACATCGCGCAAGGACTTATCCATCACCACAAGCTTGCCAACGGTAATGATGGCGCGCCCAAACCCTTCGTGGGAGATGTTGATCATGGGCACCGCCATTTTGCCGCACTCGGCTTCGGTTTGGGCGGCAATGGCGTTGTAGAACGCTTTGACCCGTGCCAAGGTTTCTTCGTCCGGATCGCCGACGATGGGAATTTCGCGTTTGCGTTCCTTGGTCATAATCAGCGGGTCCAAAATTTCAATGTCGGCTGCCGTGTCATAAACGCCGTAGCTATCTGTGGCGCGGATTTGGCGAACCATTTCTTTAACAAAATCTGTATCCAAGACCGGATCTTTCGGGTCGATCACAAAATCTTCGCTCATGAACTTGCTCCTTTGAGAATATGCATTTTCGGCAGACGGCTTTTCGCCGCCAGCCCGCGTGTACACAACAAACCAATAATCAATCCGCCCAGCGCACCAAGGGCCTGGACGCCATCGCCTGCACCGTTCAGGGCCGCAGTCGACGCACCAATCACCAAGCCCAGTGCGGGCGGGGCGTAAGCAATAAATGCGGCCTTCACCAAACCGTCTTGGCTGCAGCCCAGTTCCAACGTGTCGCCCACTTGGGCCACGCCGGGTTTTAATTCCATCTTCATGCTCTGCGTGGCGGTGAGACCACCCAGCAAAGACATGCCGCAGCCATCCGTTTTCGAACAGCTTTTGCAGGCCGATCGACGCGGCACGTTCAACACCAAACCGCCGTCTTTATCTTCGACGACGGTGGCCGTAACGGAGCTGATGCGCTCTTCACTCATCCCAACCTTCGTCCTCCATGGCGTCAAAACGGGTGGCGTCTTTTTCACCGTCCAACGCACGGGCGATCCAGGCACTAGGGCCTTGGCGAATTTCGTCTTGCAGCTGACCCACCAACTGATTGATCGGCGTATTGGGCGCAACCTTCATGGGCTGCACACCAATGCGAGCCAGCTTGGATATGGCGGAGCCGCCGATGGCTTGCACATAAACGGCAGAGCACGTCGACAAAGCCTCTATCTTCGCTTCCAGCTTGTCTTCGTTGCCATCCTGGGACAGCTCGCCAAATTCAACCGCGTCGGTGATGGTGGCGTTGTCCATGTCCACGTCATACATGACGAACGACTTGGCCGAGCCGAAGTGCTGATCCACATGGCGGCGATCGGTAGACGCAAATGCGATTTTCAAAGCACCGGGCATGGCGTCCTCCTCAATGGCTGAGTCCAGAACCCGGAGATGCCGAGCTATGGGCATGGCTTCCGTCTCCTTCTTCAGATTGGCCATAGGTGTGCTGTGCGTAAGTGGAGGCATAGGGTTCGACTTCGCCTTTGTGCGTGGACAGCATCAAGTTGCCCAGATCAAAGAACGCATCGCGCGTGCCCGCGTAACCCATCCATGTTTTGCGGAACCCGCCCAGAATGTCGAACTGCGGAAATCCTGCACGCAGCAGCGGAACACCTAAGCGTCCTGCTGACTGCACACAGTGCGAATTGCCCAAAAGCAATTCGACCTCCCCCTCGCTCGATAACTGTTCCAAATCTTCCAAGTCGCCAACTTTGACGGTGTCGCAAGGCAAAGCCTTCAAGACATTGGCCGCAGCGGGTGCCACGGCGGCGATGACTTCTGCGCCCAAGCCCGTAACCCAGTCGGCCAAGGTTTTGAGCAAATCGGGATCGGCAGCAATGGCAATGCGCGCTTGGCCGATGGAAAAATGTGCGTCCAACATGGCGTCTTGCAACTGCGCGCGTTGACGCATCAGCTTTTTGGGTGCGGCGTTGCCACTGATCTTCATCAGTGCGGCAACGAATTCGTCCATTAAATCGATGCCCATCAGGTGATCGAAGCGAAAGTCTTCAACACCCGTGCGTTCTTTTAGGCGATCCGCAGCAGGTGCCAAAGACGCACCGATGACGATGGTCGCCTGGGCGCTGCCTGCCGAACGAATATCGGCGATGTCCGTTCCGCCCGTCGTCAACGGGTTGAAATCCGTTTCTGGCAAATGCCCGTCGAGACTGCCGGAAATGTCCGGAATGACAACCGGGTCAAGACCGAACATCTCAACAATATCTTTGATCTCTTCAATATCGCCAGGCGTCAGGTGCGCGCCCACCAAGATGTTGACGCGGTTTTCAACCTTTTCTGACACGGGCTGAACCAACGCATCAATGACAGCATCGACGGCCTTGGCATAACCGCTTTCGAAACACCCGGTGAAGTCCGGGGTGTCAATGGGAATGACAGGGATGTCGTCGTATGCGGGATGCTTTTTACGGAACTCAGCAATGGCCAAGCGAATGTCGGAGCCTTGGGTTTCCGAAAGCCCGGTGGTCGGCAGGCCGATGATGGCCGGTTTCGACTTTTCGCAAATGGTCGCCAAGCCTTCGACAACGTTGTCTTCAGAGCCCATAACCGTGGACACCTGATCCATCGCCGTGGTTTGCAGCGGAATCGGTTCGCGGAAGTGACGCACGAAAAAGACTTTACCGAACGCCGTGCAGCCTTGTGAGCCATGCAACATGGGGATCGCCCGGTCAAGGCCGAGGAACACCAGCGCCGCACCAATGGTTTGGCTGGATTTCAACGGTTGGACGGACAGTGCTTTTTTGCGTTTGATCAACTCAACCATAACTTAAGCCTCCCCTTCCAAATCCCAGGGGGCGGGCTTGCGCACCGCATCCCACACCGGGTTTTCCAAAGACAGAGCAAGCTGGCGTGCCAACTCGACCATGCCTTCATAACCGGCGTAAGCGAATTCGCGTTCTTGGTTGATGTCCAAGAACGGCACGCGGGCTTTCAAAGCCGTGTACATGTTGCGACCACCGGCAATCAAGATGTCGGCTTTGAGTTCGGCAACCGTGTCCAACAATTTGCGCGGATTGCCGTCTTCGATCATCACGGCCTCTTCGCCCATGAGATCGCGGATGCGCGCCTTGTCTTCTTCGGTAGATTTTTTGGTGCCCGTCGCGACCACTTCCAGACCAAGGTCTTGAAGTGCAGCCACAATGGACCACGACTTCACACCGCCCGTATAGAGCAACACGCGTTTGCCTTTGAGGCGTTCGCGCCAGGGTTCCAAGCGTTCGTCCAAACGTTTTTCTTCGCGTTCGATCAGAGCTTCTGTGCGCGCACTCAAATCATCATCACCGATGATCTCGGCAAATTTGCGCAGCGCCATGTTCATGTCAGACGTTCCGTAGAAGCTGCCTTCGAACCATGGCGTGCCATAGGTGTCTTCCAGCTTGCGCGCCACATTGATCATGGCTTTGGAGCACACCATCATGTTGACTTCGGCGCGGTGCATGGTCTGCACCTCGGAAAAGCGTGTGTCGCCAGACAGCGAGCCCAAGATGCGCAGGCCCAGCTCATCCAAGATGGGCGTAACATGCCAGAGTTCGCCGGCAATGTTGTATTCACCGACCAGCGTAATGTCGTGAACTTGGATGCCGTCGCGTTGCAGGTGATCAGGAACCGGATCCGGTTCGCGGGTGCCGATGACATGTTTGACCATGGCCTCGCCCGCGATGCGGTTACCTAAGTTCTTGGTGCCGTAAAAGCCTGCGCCGTCCACCGGAATGACCGGAACCCCCCAACGTTCTGCGGCTTCTTTGCAGATGGCGTCCACATCGTCACCGATGAGGGCAGGAATGCAGGTGTTGTAGACAAACACAGCCGCCGGGTTGTGACCTTCGACGGCTTGTTTAATGGAGTGGAACAGGCGCTTTTCACTGCGGCCCATAATAATGTCTTGTTCGGTGAGGTCCGTGGTCATGCCCACACGCCACATCTTCGGTCCCGAAGAGCGCGTGCCGCGGTTGTCCCAACTGGACCCTGCACAAGCGATCGCCCCGTGCACCACATGAGCCACGTCGGCGATGGGTAAAAGCGCGATTTGAGCCCCGTCAAACGAGCACCCGCCCGCTGCAGCACCCGGTTTGGGCCGAGCACAACCGGACTTTTCCTTGTGGTTGTGACCACAAGCAGGTTCGTCTAGAAGTTCGGCGATGTCTTGTGGCTTCATTTTTCCGTCCACTTTGTTGCTGTTGCTGGGCTCAGCTTTGCAACTCTTGTACCAACACTTAACATGTTGATATTGTGAACCTTTCCCATTTTCAGAATTGTCACCTTTGCGACAAAGACAACAAACAGCCTAGAAGGTGTAGTTGTCCTCAATCCAGCCCTTCAAGACCTTTACATCGCGTTCAGGCAGGTAGTCGTAAGGCCCGGTGACGTCTTCATAGACCGCGCGGGCGACCCCTTCCAAGTTCTTGTCCAAGCCCGCGACCATGCAGAAATACCACGCCATGGGGTATCCTGCCGCACGGTCATAGGCTAACAAGAAGTTGTGCAAATCGACCCCACGCTCCGCCATATTCGGGAGCGGCGGCAGGCCTTCTTTAGCGGTGCTGACCGGGGTGGCTTGCAAGCGGCGTTCGCCAAAGCGGTCTTTAAAAATCGACATCTTCAGAACAAAGCGCCGCATGAACTTGCGAGACGCCGCGCTGGACGCCAGCCAATCTTCGAAAAAGCGCAACGTGAACAAAGAGCCGCCGTAGCTGCCTTCGCGCATATCGTTATAGGCTTCCGCAATGTCCCAAGTCTGGCGCAATTCATAAATCGCAGCACCCAGAGACGTCGGATCGACTTTGACCGGCTCGTCGGGGCTCAACAAGTCTTCCACCGCGTCGGGCGGATTTTCAGGATCGAACAGAACACGGTCGGTAATTTCGCGTAGTTCATTGACTTCGACTTGGATGAAGTCCCAAGGCTCATCCCCCGTTTTGGCCGTCAGATAATGCGTGGTGCCGCACATTTTGGTGGCGAGCAGGCCATCGTCTTCGTGGCGGATGAACAGATCCATCAGATCGTCCGCGCCTTCATGTTCGATCCAAGCCAACAAGTTGTCGGAAATGCGATTGCCTTGGGCATCGACAACACCACCCACCCGGTGCCAACCTTTGCGCGATGAGACCAGTTCCCATTCACGGTCCGGAAAAACCGTGCTCAACACTTGCACCAGCTCGCCGTGCCCCGGCTGCGGACGGGTGTTAGAGATTTCACGCTCTAGCTTTTCAAGCGGTTCGGGGGGCAGTGCCGCGTTCATTCGCTCAGCTCCGCAATCAAAACGCCGGTAGCGGATTCAGGATACTTGGTGATTTTGAGACAATGCTCGGAGCCGTCCACCACATATACGTTGGCTTTTTCGCCCTCGCGCACAGGCTCTTCCAGGCACAGCTCGTCTTCGAAGCAATGGGTGAAGTGCAAGTCCGGCCATTTGGGGCGCATCTCTTTGATGCAGTCCGCTTCACCACCCAGCTCGTCGGCCATAGCCATAATGTCGTCTAGGACTTTGTCTTCGATCATGAGCTTTGGATCCTTGCGCGTTCTTCCGCACTCACGCCCATGACTTTTGCCAACCAAGGCGGCGGATTGGAACCGATGACGGAGGACAGTTCTTCCAGAACCTCGCGTGCCTTGCCACCGTTGGGCTTTTTGATGGGGTGTACGTCTTGGCGCACCACCTTGGCCGCAGCGGGGCCGCCAATGGACACAATGAACAGAACTTGGCAATCGCTGATCAGGTCTGCGCGGAATTTGTTTTTGTCATCGGCTTCGATGTCGTCTTCGGTCAAGCGCACATCAATCAAGCGAATTTCTTCGCTGGACACTTGGTAGACCAAAAAGCGCGAGCACGATCCGAAATGACCGTCCATATCTTCTGCACCATTGGAGGCAACCGCCACACGGATTGATCCGGGCATGTCGCCATCTTCATAAGGGGTGGTTTCAGGCAGCTCAACATCCGCAGATCCGGCTTTGCCTTTGAGGATCAGCAGCGCTTCTTTCAAGGCACCGCGCGGGGCACCAAAAAGCTTGCCGCCGTCAGCTGTGCGCAATTTTTCAATGCTGAGACCCGCAATTTTCTTTTCGCTGGGCGGCAAGCCTACGGCTGCGCCGACAATACCCAACATATCTGCAGGCGAAACATCCGGGAGAGCCTTGGAAGCCAAGCCAATGCGCAGGGCCATATTCTGAGTAAGTTCTGTTTCGCTCATATCATTGCTCCTAGGATGTTTTGTTTTTTTAGGGGATGAGAGGCCGCCCCAAACAGTGAGGCGGCCAGGCTCAATCAGTCGAGGAACACGATGCAATCGTCTTCCATGCACACGTCAATGCACTGGGGCATATCGGCTTCGCCGTCGCATTCCGTGCAAGTGTCGGTCGTCACGGTGTACAGACCTTTGTGCGGAACAATTGCGTTGGTCGGGCAAACCGGTTCACAGTCGCCGCAAGCGGTGCAGATGTTGGAATCAATTTGAACAGCCATGGGAGAAATCTCCTCTTATTTAAAAACACAAAAACCCAGGTTCGCTTAAGCGCGTTTGAACCTGAGCGTCGTTGGAAATGTAGGGGGCGGACTAATGGGATCTACATACCACTTAGAGCCTTCGCCGATTTCAACTTCACCACCCCAAGCTTCGGGTGTGTCCGTTTCGACCGAGACAACGATGTCTTCCAAGTCTTTTTTGGCGACGTAGAACAGCAGTTCGCCTTTTTCGTTCTTGCGTAACATAACGCTGGGCATCGGAAACTCCTTATCACCAGGTTTCAAAAGGCAGTTGGGCGGCAGAGCTGATGCCCTGCCGCCCCAAGGCCTTAGCGAACCAGGTCGTAGTTGTAGTCCGTGGTACCCATGCCGCGCGTTTCTTCGTCGAGACGTTCCAGAACCGCGTTGACCAAGGTCGTGAGGATGTACATAGCACCCTCGTAGCCCATGGTGGTCATGCGGTGCATGTGGTGACGATCGAAGATCGGGAAGCCGATGCGGATCAGCGGAACTTCAAATTCTTTACCTTTGTGAAGCGTGTCACGTTGGATGAATTTGCCGTAGCTGTTGCCGATCATGAAGTCCGGCTTGTTGGTGAACATCAAGGAACGGAAGTGCCACAGATCTTTACCAATGTGAACTTCGGTGTCTTGACCGTACGGGCTGTCCGACAAGATTTTATCAAGATTTTTCTTGAAGCGCTTGTTGGCGTGGTTGACCAGCACGTCGGTCGGTTCAGCACCCAGTTCGAGCAAGAACTTGGTCATGCCCAAGACATAATCAGCATCGCCGTAGAGAGCGAACTTCTTACCGTGCAACCACGTGTGGCTATCGGTGATCATGTCAACCAAGCGACCGCGTTCTTTTTCCAAGCTGGCCGGGATTTCTTTGCCCGTCAACTCAGCGACTTTCATCAAGAAAGCGTCGGTGCCTTCCAAGCCCATCGGAATTTCGATGTCGGAAACCGGCTGTTTCCAAGTGTTCTTGGTGAACTTTTTGGACTTAACAGATTGCCACTTTTGCAAGAACAACGTGTCAATGGCGTTCGGTGCATCTTTCACTTCGTCGATGGTCGTGCCACCGTCGTACATGCGGTATTCACCATCAGCCGGCGTGTCCAAAACTTCGGAAGGATCGCACAGAAGCGTTGCATCAACACCCATTTCGCTCATCATGCGTTTCATGACACGGTAGTTGCCAAGATACGTTTCAAAGCCCGGTACGATGTTAATCTTGCCGTTGGAACCGACTTCTTTGTCGTCCATGTGGTTCAGCGTGAAGTAACGCTGAATGCCTTCGAACATGTTGTCCCAACCGGTGGTGTGGGAACCGACGAAGCTCGGCGTGTGCGCGAACGGAGTCGGGTACTCTTGTTCGATGTGACCTTCTTTCTTGGCGTTGCCGATGAAAGCGTTCAAGTCATCACCGATGACCTCTGCCATGCACGTGGTGGAAACAGCGATCATTTCCGGTTTGTACAGAGCTTTGGCGTTTTCGAGACCGTCGAACATGTTCTTCTGGCCACCGAACACAGCTGCGTCTTCGGTCATGCTATCGGACACACAAGCAACAGGCTCTTTGAAGTGGCGGTTGAAGTAGGTGCGGAAGTAAGCGACGCAACCTTGCGAACCGTGAACGTACGGCAGGGTCTTTTCAAAACCCAGGGCGCACAGAACGGAACCCAACGGTTGGCAAGCTTTTGCCGGGTTAACGGTCAGAGCTTCACGTTGGAAGTTCAGCTCTTGGTATTCTTCCGTGGTGGTCCATTGAAAGACTTCGTCGATCTTTTCAGGGGCGTGCGCCTCTTCAAAGCTGTCTTTCTTGTTTTTCAGGCTTTCTTTGTAATCGTCATCGCGAAACAAAGGGTAGCTCGGTTTGATGTCTTCTACGACTTGTGACATTTTCTTTCCTCCTCCCGCTCACCAATCTGTGACAACGGGTTAAAGGTGAATGTTTGAGCGTTCCTTACGAAACGTTCGGGGGGTTATTCAGCGGCCAGAGCCTCGTCCGTGCCGGCTTTCTTCCAAGGCGGAGTCAAGGTGTCCCAGCAGGGGTTGTTCAAGGTCATGTCCATGTCGCGGGCAAAGATGGCGAAGCCGTCATAGCCGTGATACGGGCCGGAATAATCCCATGAGTGCATTTGACGGAAAGGAATGCCCATCTTTTGGAAGATGTATTTTTCTTTCACGCCAGAACCGATCAGGTCAGGCTTCACTTTCTTGACGAACTCTTCGAATTCGTAGCCAGTGACGTCATCATAAATCAGCGTTGCGTTGCCCATTTCTTTAATGGTGCGGTCATAGTCATCGTTGTGTGCGAACTCGTAGCCCGTACCGACGATTTCCATACCCAGATCTTCGTAAGCACCGATCACGTGGCGCGGACGCAGACCACCGACGTACAACATGACTTTCTTGCCTTCCAAACGGGGGCGATACTTGTCGATAACAGATTGATATTCTGCTTTGTACTTTTCGATAACCTTCTCAGCACCAGCCTTGATTTTGTCGTCAAAGTGAGCAGCGATAGCACGCAGGCTTTCTTCAATTTTGGTCGGACCGAAGAAGTTATATTCCATCCAAGGAATACCGTACTTCTCTTCCATGTGACGGGAGATATAGTTCATGGAACGGTAGCAGTGCAGAAGGTTCAGTTTAACCTTCGGCGTCAATTCCATTTCAGAGATGGAACCGTCACCGGACCATTGAGCAACAACGCGCAGACCCATTTCTTCGAGAAGAATACGAGAAGCCCATGCGTCACCACCGATGTTGTAATCGCCTAAGATGGCAACGTCATAATCGGTAGCTTCCCAAGTGTCGTCGTCGTCACGTTTGTCCAAAGCCCAGTCACGAACGGCGTCGTTGGCGATGTGGTGACCCAAGGATTGGGACACACCGCGGAAACCTTCGCAGCGAACCGGAACAACGGTTTTTTCGACTTTTTTGCCGTGCTCTTTCGAAACAGCTTCGATGTCGTCACCGATCAGGCCGATGGGGCATTCGGATTGAACCGTGGTGCCTTTGTTCAGCGGGAACAAGGTTTCGACTTCGTCCAGCAACTTGGCGAGTTTTTTGTCGCCACCGAACACGATGTCTTTTTCCTGGAAGTCCGACGTGAAGTTCATCGTACCGTAGGTGTTCACACCGGTGGTGCCAACATAGTAGTTACGACGACCGGCACGGGAGTATTGGCCGCAGCCAACCGGACCGTGGGAAATGTGGATCATATCCTTAATCGGACCCCACACCACACCTTTGGAACCAGCGTATGCACAGCCACGGATGGTCATCGCGCCCGGAACCGATTTACGGTTGGATTTGATGCATTTTTTGGACTGTTCGATTTCGTGATCGTTCACCGTCAGGTGCTTTGCGCGAATGTCTTTCGCTTTTTCGGGATAAACCTCGAGAACCTCTTCAATCAGGCCCTGGGTTTCTTCGCGAGTCATATCAGGCATGACTTTCTCCTCTCAGAGAGTTGATATTCGCTTTCGTGTCGGGCCGAGACCGAAGCCCGGCCCGACACAGAAGCATTCAGCGACATTAAGCGGAAGCAGCTTCACCTTCGGTGTCGGCCGTTTGACCGATGATGCTTTCGTCTTCTTCGTCCATCAGGCCGAATTCCATCAGCAGGTCTTCCAAGTCGTCCATGCTGATCGGGGTCGGGATCACGAACAACTCGTTTTCGATGATCTTTTTCGCCAAAGCGCGGTATTCGTCGGCTTGGTTGGCTTTCGGATCGTATTCGATAACGGTCATGCGGCGGATTTCAGCGCGTTGCACAACGTTGTCACGCGGAACGAAGTGGATCATTTGCGTGCCCAGTTGGCGAGCCAGTTCCATGATCAGTTCGTCTTCACGTGCGGTGTTGCGAGAGTTGCAAATCAAACCAGCCAAGCGAACGCCGCCGGAGTTTGCATACTTCACGATACCTTTGGAAATGTTGTTGGCAGCGTACATAGCCATCATTTCGCCGGAGCAAACGATGTAGATCTCTTGAGCTTTGTTTTCGCGGATCGGCATAGCGAAACCACCGCAAACAACGTCGCCCAGAACGTCGTAGAACACGAAGTCCAGATCTTCCTCATACGCGCCTTCTTCTTCCAAGAAGTTGATGGCGGTGATCACACCGCGACCTGCGCAGCCAACCCCTGGTTCCGGGCCACCGGATTCGACGCATGCGATATCGCCGTAACCGACTTTCAGAACGTCTTCAAGTTCGAGGTCTTCCACAGAACCCGCATCAGCAGCCATTTGCATGATGGTGTTTTGTGCTTTGGAGTGCAGGATCAAACGGGTGGAGTCCGCTTTGGGATCGCAGCCCACGATCATAACTTTTTGGCCCAGCTCTGCGAGTGCAGCAACAAGGTTCTGGGTGGTGGTGGACTTACCAATGCCCCCCTTCCCGTAAATGGCGGCTTGACGAAGTGCCATGATGGTGTCTCCTTAAGTTTCTCTAACAATGGCGCATTGGCGCCGGAAAATCGTTGGTCGGACCCAGAGGAGCAAAAGGTGTGCCAGACTCGAAAATGCACCTTAATCAATTGATTTTGTTAGAAAACAATGACAATGTCGCATGGACACAAACCCGACAATCGGGTACCTCACACGACAAAGCCGTAATTTTTGTGTGGTTACTGACATGAACACGACACTGCCCCCACAAGCCCCCAAGACCACCCTGCCCGCAGCTGCGCGGTTGGGCATCAACCGTTGCAATTTGCCAGCCGTCATCTTGGGCAGCCTGACGTTCCAAGATCACCCGGAGCCTTTACACATCGACGGCGTTAAGTCCTTTCATGGGGACTTGTTCCAACGCCTCGACGCGTTAAACGATTTCAGCGAGCGCGCTCAGCAGTTTCAGGACTATATGGCCGTCACGTTCCGTTTGGACGCGCCCGAAGACGTTGGGGCTACAAAAGATACAGCCCGCACAAATGCCGACTATCTGCGTCTGTTACGCGGTTGGTTCTTCAATACGGATGGGCGCGAAGGCGCGGTGATCAAAAGCTGGGTGGAATCGCGCTTTGGCCTTCTCACCCGCCACCACGGCGGTCCCGTCTATGAAAATAACGCGCCAGCTATGTCGTCCTTCCTCAAAGACCGGGCACACGGTTTGCACAACACCAACGCTTTAGAAGCCCAGTTGGACCTTTTATATACATACACCCAGTATGAACTGAGCCGTGCTGAACCTTTCCAGCCCTACCTCACCTTATATAGAGGTGTGAACAAGCTCGACGGGTTTGAGGTTCTGGACAAGATTGAACGCTCCAAACAAGTCTTGCTGCTCAACAACGTGAATTCGTTCTCTACGGATCGCGATATGGCTTGTGCGTTTGGCGATTATATCCTCACAGTCAAAGTCCCGTTCAGCAAAATCGTTTTCTTTTCCGGACTGTTGCCGGGATGCATGAAGGGGGAGAACGAATACTTGGTCTTGGGCGGTGTATATGAAGTGGGTGTTGCCGTCTTTTAGCGACAATTGTCGCAAACCCTCCATGCGACATTCCCCAAAACCCCTAGTTTTATAAGGCTTATAAACTGGTTCGGTTTTTGCAATACCGCTCATAACACAGTCCAGTTCCCTCTTAAGAGGTATGTTATGAGCTCAGAAATTCTCAAGACCATTTTGTCACAAATCGAAGCCGGTACAGCCGTCCCCTATTTGGGTGCAGGTGTGTTGGCTGGCTGCAAAAACGTTGAAAGCGATGCGGACATGCCCGCCGACAGCGACAGTTTGATCCTGGCCATGAACAACGGCCGCCCCATGGCGCCGAAGTTGATGTACGAATTTCCCCGCGCGGCCATGAACTTAGAGCTCAAAAAAGGGCGCAGCTTCCTCAACCGCTTTTTGAACGAGCTTTACGGCAAGCAGTCTTGGACTCGCGCGCCCCTGCACGATTGGATTGCAGCGAAGAAGCCCGGTTATGTCATCGACATCAACCGCGACACGCAACTGCAAGACACCTACGCCGACACGCCGCACACCTTGATCCGCGGCATTGCGCGTTTGGCTTACGATTACCGCTTTGAAATTCACAGCTACGACGGTGAAAAATACACCGAAGTTAAACAAGAAGAGGTCGATCCCGCACTTCCCATCTTGTTCAAGCCCATGGGCAGCCCGCTTCCCGAACCGACGTTTATTGCGTCCGACGCGGATTATGTGGACTACATCACCGAGCTCATGGGCGGCTTTGCCATTCCGTCCTTCTTGAAGGAAAAACGCAAAGGCCTGAAATACGTGTTTTTGGGCGTGCCCATGACGCGCGACACCGAACGCATGGTGCTGAGCGACATCATCTATGACGCTGCAGATCCCAAAGGCTGGGCTTTGATCCCCGACGCCACCGACAAAGAAAAACGCTTTTGCAAAAAAATCGGTTTAGAAGTTGTGGACCTCGGCGTTGACGACTTCTTGGCGGCCAGCCCCATCCTTGAGGCTGCCTCATGAACGAACTGAGCCCCACCATCATCAATGAAATTTCAGGTGAGGCTCAGCCCTTGCTCACCTGGTCCGAAGACCGTCTCGGCGTCGGCGTTCCCGTGATGGACGGCTACCATCAAGAATTCCTCAGCATCTTGTCGGCATTGACCACGGTGCCCGACAGCGTGTTTCCCAGCTTGTTTTCGGAACTGGTGCGCCATACGCGGGCGCACTTCACCCAAGAAGAACAGCTGATGAAAGAAACCGACTTCCCGGCGGCGCAAGAGCACATCGACGAACACCGCCGCGTGTTGCGCGATTTGGAAGCCTTGCTGTCACGGGTCAAACGGGGACGTTTAATGATGCCGCGTGAATTCGTGAAAAACGGTATGCCGGAATGGTTCGGCCTACACCTGTCTACCATGGACAGCGCCCTGGCAGCCCACGTCAAGACGACCTTAGATCTGGATCAATCGTAAAATTTAAGCGCTTCGCCCGTGACCAATGGAGAACGCTTGAGCAACCGAAGTGCCTGGGCTTCGCAGTGCGTCTTCACGTCTGCGTCCAAGGTTTTGAGCCAGCGCGCAGGGATTGCGTCTTTGCCATATTGCGCGCCGGCAATCATGCCGAGGATCGCGCCGGTGGTGTCCGCATCCCCGCCCCGGTTCACCACATCAATGAGGGCAGATTCAAAATTGTCCGTGCGCGCAAACGACTGAAACACGGCACGCAAGGTGTCGGGCAAAAAACCGCTGGGATTTTCTTGGCGTTTTTTGGTGAAGATATAGCTCTTGTGAATCCGTCCCAAAGTGTGCGCCATTTGAACGGCGTCTTTGTACGAACACTGCGGCTGCAGCAAAGCACATTGCACCATCTCAACCACAGTCAACATGCCGTCGTCGGCAAGTGGGGCATTGTGGGTGATGTGGGCCTGAACTTCGCAAGCACGGCGCACCTGGATGCCCGGTGCGCCTATGGTAAACAAAGCCATGGGCAAAACCCGCATCACCGCACCGTTGCCGGCGTCATATTCATCAACCGGACCTTGCGTTGTGCCTTGATTGCGATAGCGCACGATCCCGCGGCGCACAGTGCTGCCGACGTCCACAGGTTTGGATTTGAGCCAGTCGTCAAAGGCCTCTGCAATGGCTGTGGCTTTGACGCCGCCGACGTTTAAGAGGGCCGAGCCCAAAGCCAAGCTCATTTGTGTGTCGTCGGTGATTTGCCCCGCCTTCAGCTTAAGCCAGCCGCCACCTGTGATGTCACGGTGTTTACCATGCTTCAGTTCAATTTCACGCGGTGTCATGAATTCAACCGTGGCGCCTAAGGCATCACCGACAGCGAGCCCTAAGTACGCCCCAACGGCGCGCGCTTGCAGGTCTTCTAAATGCGGGGAGATCCCGTCAGTCTTCCGGGCCGAAGCAGATGTCATATTCGGTGCATTCCTCACAGGTCGGGGCGCGGCACACGTATATACCTTCTGCAATGCAGAGCTGCTTGTACAGGAACTTCTTCCACTTCATGTCCTTGTCGTTGCGCGCCGCCAAGGTGGGGAAGTTGCGCTCCATCAGTTCTGAAAGCTCTTTGCGGTTAAACAGGCCTAAGTCTTCCCATAGGTGATCAGACCCCAAACAGCCCGAACAGACAATGTTAGCCATCAGAACTTCGGACTCGTCGCGCCCGGCGCGGTGCGTCAACAACATGTGGCGCAGCTCGTCCCATTCTAAGGACCGGGTCGGCGGGCGTTGGCGTTTGGAGCGAATACCCAACGGCACTTTAACGCCGGGGAAGTGGCGGTTCATAAGTTTGCGAAACTCACCTGCCGACAACCCCATCCAACCGCCCAACGCACTTTTTCCCTGCGACGCATTGAGCGCCATGGCGGCAAACGCCATGTCATTGCCGTGGCCGCGCGCACGCGACATCATTTTTTTGCGGGGACGTTCTTTAATGAGGGGGGCACGTTTCGCTGCAGGCATGGAGGTTACCTCGGCTTCACCGTGACTGAGCCCAACACCTGGGCCTGACAGGCCAACCTGTCCTTGCGTCCTGCGAGGTTGTCGCGCAATACGCGTTCTTCCAACACGGAAGGAGTGGATAGGTTTTCATGCCCCTCCGTGACTTCCATCATGCAGTTGCCGCAATCGCACTCACGACAGCCGTACAAAATGCTGGACCCGGCTTCTTCGGACACCTCGATCACACGCGTTCCAACGGGAACGATGATGGTCTTGTCGATGTCGGCAAAGGTGATTTTTGCTCTCGCCATGGGGGTCTACTTTTCCTAGCGTGCTTGAATTTCAGCCATGGCTTCGGCCAATTTCAACGGCGGGATGCCGGTCAGCGATCCCGGTGCGTTGATGGCTTCACCCGCCGCGTCCAAAATCGCACCTTCGATGGGGCAAATGCTGGCGCATTGCGGATCGGCAAAGTCGCCGTCGCATTCGGTGCATTTTTTGGCGTCGATCAAGAAAATCTCTTCGCCCTTAAAAATGGCGTCAGACGGGCAGAGCGGTTCACATGCGTAGCAGTTCACACAGCTCTCAATAATGCTTAAAGACATTTCCGATCCCTCCTTAGACAGCTTGGGCGGTTAAGTCTTTGGCCGCCCAGCCTTGTTCGATGAGTTCTGCGTACATGGCTTTGACGGCGTCTTCGATCAGGTCCATGGCATATTCGCCGCTAGGCGTAATGCCGGCCGCTTCCAATTGGGACCACGGCTCAATACCGACCTTCGCCGACAGCACAGCGGAACAATCCGACAGCGCGTCCAAAATCGCGTCCAATACCGTGCCCTTGTCGTCGCCCGACGGGCAAACGTCCGGGCCGACACAGTAAGCGTTGTCGACTTTGCGCGGTCCGATAAAGCGCACACCTTCGGGCGAGGCTTCGTAGACCAAGTATTCTTTGGCATGGCCGAAGTGTTCGTTAATCACACCACCGCCTTTGGTGGTGACGGCAATGCGTGCAGCCGGGGTGCCTTCGGGAGCGATGAAGTTCGCCACGTCACTTTCGGCTTGTTGCGCGCGCAGTTCGTCACGATGGGCTTCGATGCCCGCGTGAACATTGGCGCGACGCTCCATGGCTTCGGCGTAATCGATTTTCATCTGTTCGATTTTTTCGACCGTAAATTCTTCGCCACGATCTTCGCCCAACAGGCCAACCGCGTCCGCACGACATTGGCGGCAGTGGCGCATCATGTTCATGTCGCCCGCGCAGGCGTCTTGCAGATCCGACAATTCTTGTTTCGACGGGCTGCGTTGGCCCATGACACCGTAGAACGTGCCGTGTTCTTTTTCGGCGATCAGCGGCATGACGTTGTGCAAGAACGCACCTTTGCCTTTGACGATTTGCGACACTTCTTTCAAGTGTTCGTCGTTTACGCCGGGGATCATGACCGAGTTTACTTTGACCAAGATGCCGCGTTCGATCAGCATCTCCAGACCTTTTTGTTGGCGTTCGATCAGGATTTTGGCACCCTTCGCACCATGGATGCGACGGTTGTTCCAGAAAATCCAGGGATAGATCTCAGCACCGATTTCCGGGTCCACACAGTTGATGGTGATGGTCACGTGATCGACGTTGAGCGCGGCGATCTCATCCACGTGGTCGGGTAAGGCCAAACCGTTGGTGGACAGACAGAGTTTGATGTCGGGAGCTTTGTCGGCAATTTCGCGGAACGTTTCAAAGGTGCGTTCCGGGTTGGCCAAGGGATCGCCCGGACCCGCAACACCCAAAACGGTCATTTGCGGAATTTCACTGGCGACGGCCAAAACTTTTTTGGAGGCCTGATCGGGGCTTAACAATTCAGAGACCACACCCGGACGGCTTTCGTTGGCGCAGTCGTACTTGCGGTTACAGTAATGACACTGAATGTTGCAAGCGGGCGCCACGGCGACGTGCATGCGGGCGTAAAAGTGGTGAGCTTCTTCACTGTAACAAGGGTGGTTATTGACCTTTTCGCGGACGTTGTCGGGCAGATGCGACATCCCGTCTTCGCTGGACCCGCACGTTCCGGAGCTACATCCACCGCTGGGAGCCGCTTGAGGGGCCTGATTGTCTTGACCTAACACCTTGAGTTCCATGTCTCACCCTTTCCTGAGCAAAATCTTTGCAGATAATAAAGCAAGGGGTGTGCCACTTCTCAGAAATACATAACTAATTGTTTTCATTGGGCTTTGAAACAGGAAGGGCGGTGTCATATGCGACAACACCGCCCTGTTTCGTGTTACATGTGCGACAAAATGCCGTCAAATTTGGCGGACTTTGATATTGAGTGTCTGAATCCGGTACGCCACTTGGCGCGGCGTCATGTTAAGCAAGCGCGCAGCCTTGGCCTGAACCCAGCCCGCTTCTTCCAACGCGGCGATGACGCGTTCGCGTTCATCAATATTGGGATCGCTGAAATCGATGGTTGGCCCTGTTGGCGCAGCGGCAGCGGGTGCGGCGGGGCTGGCCGTCACGGGCGGCGGGCCGGAGTGGTCTTCCAAGCCCGTCATCACCACGGCGTCGCGATCAATATTGCCCGACGGGCTCATGATGGCGGCACGCTCCATGATGTTTTCCAGCTCACGCACGTTGCCGGGCCACGCGTGGCGCAACAAAACACGCAACGCGCTGTCGGTGATGGTGAGCTCACGCCCTTGTAGTTTTGCGATCTTAGAAATCAAAAAGCGCGACAAATCCGGAATATCTTCGGTGCGTTCGCGCAAAGGCGGCATATTGATGGGCATGACGTTCAAGCGATAGTACAAGTCTTCGCGGAACTCGCCGGTTTCGACTTCGGCTTCCAAATCGCGGTTGGTCGCGGCGATAACGCGCACGTCGACCTTCATGGTTTTGGTGCCGCCGACGCGTTCAAACTCGCCTTCTTGCAGGACCCGCAACAGTTTTGCTTGGAAGGCCGCTGTAATCTCGCCGATTTCATCTAAGAAGAGCGTGCCGCCGTGGGCCATTTCAAAGCGGCCTTTGCGTTGGGTGCTGGCCCCCGTAAACGCACCTTTTTCGTGACCGAACAGTTCGGATTCCAACAAATTGTCGGGAAGGGCTGCACAATTCAGCTTGATCATCGGGCCGCTGGCGCGCGGAGAATTGTAGTGAATGGCGTTCGCCACCAGCTCTTTACCCGTACCCGATTCACCGCGCACCAACACGGTGGTGTTCCAGGCCGAGACCAAACGGATTTGTTCGAACACCGTGCGCATCACTTCGGAGCGTCCGACCATATTGTCGAAGCCGTGTTCGTGTTTGACTTTGCGGCGAAGCGTGTCGCGTTCTTCCTTCAATTCCCGCTTTTCTTTGTCCAGTTGCACCCACAACCGCACGGTTTGTGCAATCAGGTTTGCGATCATCTCCATGAATTTCGCGCGGCCGTTTAAGTCGTCATCGCCTGCAGACGGTTGCGCGGCAAAAACGCCCAAAGCTTCGCCTCCGGAAAAGATCGGCACACCGATATAAGGCAATGCCGGATCAAAAGCCCCGGAGCGGCCTAAGAATTTCGGTTCGCGCTGGATATTGGGGACAACAACCGCAACGCAGGTTTCCATAATTTCGCCCACAACACCTTCGCCCGGGCGGTAACTCACGGCGCCTTCGGTGACCAAACCTTCTTTTTGCGAAACGCGCAGGTTCAGATTTCCGGTGTCGTCGTCCAACAGACTGATCATGCCATTTTTCAGCTGTCCCGCGTCGTGCATCACGGCAATGACTTGTTCCAACGTTTCGCGCAGGTTCAAGCTGTGACCCAAAATCTGGCTCACCTTATAGAGCGTATCGATGTCGGTGCGTACCAAGCCGCAATTACACGTCTTGCACGCCTCCACAACCGGTAAGTTTTCGCCTTCGCTCACGGCAATCTCCTTATTCGTACCCGGATGAGCCATGCCCCAGGCTTGCAGCAGCGAACACGACCTCAACGCGTCCGCCACCCGTCATGGCATTGCCGATTTCAATGGATCCACCTTGGTCGGTGATGATTTGACGCGCCAGTTGAAGGCCTAAGCCCGGGCGCGATTTGGTTTTTTTCCAAGCCGTGAAGAACGGCTCGTAGGCTTTAATCAAAATGCTGTCGTCAAAGCCCGCGCCCGTATCGCGGATTTCCATGGCCACATCGCTAGCGTCGGTCACCCGGGTGTCGATGCGAATTTCACGCGCACCGCTGCCGTCCTTCACCGCCATAATGGCGTTGTCGACCAGATACTTCACCATAGAGCGCAAAGCGTTTGCACGCCCCGGAACATTGGGCAGCACAGCCACGGGATGCCATTCAACCATCACGCCTTCACGCAGCAAATCTTCGATGGTGATGTCCAAAACTTCCCGGATAATCTCATTGATATTGATGGGCTCAATGGGTTCGTCTGCGGTGCGTGGCATGGAGGTTCTTAAACGATCCAAGGCCTGCTCACCGGCGCCCAGAACCTGTTTGATGGGTTCACACAGGCCATCCGCCTCGCGGCCTTGGCGCTTCATCATGCCGACAGCGGCGCTCATCACATTGAGCGGGCCTTGCAGTTGGAATATGGCCCCAGACATCACTTCACGCATGCCCTGGACCATTTGTTGTTCGGCCATCATCGCCCGCACGGCATTGGTCCGCGCCTGTTCGTAGCGACGCCGTTGATGGGTGATGTCGCTTGCCACCAGCAACACGCCGCAATAGCCAACACCGTCGAAATAGCCCGTTGCTGACATGTCTTGTTCTTCGACTTTGGTGGCGGAGCACGCGAACCATCGCGTTTCGCCGCCGGGCATCTTCAAGCCCACTTCCGCCGCCGAAAATGTCGATCCGCGTTGGCAGAGATCTTCCAAGCTCATGCCAAAAGTGGCAGTGAAACCTTCAATAAATTCGCCAGACGCGTCCGTTTCCCCAAGCTCGCGGTTGAGCTCTTTATAAGCGGGGTTGGAAAACCCAACACGCCCAGCCATATCGACCAAAACAATCACCACAGGGGCCGCTTCAACCACGGACGAGATCAACGCGTCTTGATTTTTGACCTTGCGCTCCAACTGGTGCAGGTCTGTCACATCGCGGTGCATGCCCATGAAGTGAAGAACGTCGCCGTTGTCGTCTTCCACGGGAACCACGGTGAGCTCCGCCAAATAACGCGAACCGTCCTTGCGCTGGTTAACCAAGCGCCCTTTCCAGACCTTCCCGGATGTAATGGTGGACCAGAGCGTTTTGTAGATTTCGACCGGGGTCGCTTTGTCCGACAAAACGGATTCATTTTTGCCCAAAATGTCGTCGCCGTAACCCGTCAACTCTTCAAACGCGGGATTGACGTAAAGGATGTTGGCCTTTGTGTCGGTGATGGACGTGGCGATGGGAGAATGTTCCACCGCGTAGTGGTAGACCGCATCTAAAATGGGCGAACCGCCACCCGCCACATCATCAGGTGCGGGAGAGGTGCTTAATTCAGGCGCAGTTTCGGGCGTTTTTGTTGTCATTTGCCATTGAATTCGCAAACCCCGTGCCAAATGCATAAGTGTGGCAAATCAACCATCCCAAACCACCGGATTTGTGGGCTTTGCAACAAACACCCTCCAATAAAGGTCGCCGTGTCACCAAAATGACAGGGATTGTCGGCGCTTAATAATTAGGCAATGGGTCAAAAACCGCACAAAAGCTAGGCCCATTTTTCGCACAAATGCTGCAAAGCAAACTTGGTACGGTTGATGCATTTGAAAACCGTAAAAGCCCTCCATTTGATCCTGGAGCACCCCGATTTATGCAAGAACTGTTGATGATCCTCATCGGCACCGCCCTGGTCAACAACGTCGTGTTGGTCAAGTTTTTAGGCCTTTGTCCCTTCATGGGCGTATCGAATAAAGTCGATACCGCTTTGGGCATGGGGCTTGCCACCACGTTTGTTTTGACCCTCGCCTCCGTGTCCGGCTGGGCTTTGGAAACGTTTGTCCTAATCCCCTTCGACATCGGCTTTTTGCGCATCCTGAGCTTCATCTTGGTGATCGCTGCCGTTGTGCAGTTGACCGAAATGCTGATCAAAAAGACCTCGCCTGCGCTTTACCAAGTGCTCGGCATCTTCTTGCCGTTGATCACCACCAACTGCGCGGTGTTGGGTGTGGCGATTTTGAACATTCAAGAAGAACACTCCTTTTTGCAAAGCCTGCTCTACGGCTTTGGTTCCGCCGTCGGTTTCACTCTGGTGATGGTTTTGTTTGCAGGCTTGCGCGAACGCTTGGCCTTGGCCGACGTGCCCAAAGCCTTTGAAGGCGCGCCCATCGGCTTTGTGACGGCGGGCTTGCTGTCCTTGGCATTCATGGGCTTTGCCGGTCTTGGCGGCGGAGGTTGAAGACATGATCAGTGCAATCCTTTCCCTCGCCCTGCTCGGCCTTGGTCTTGGTGTCATGCTCGGCTTTGCGGCCAAATACCTAAAAGTCGAAGCCGGCGCCATGGTTCAAGAAATTGAAGACATGCTCCCGGGTTCGCAATGCGGACAATGCGGCTATCCGGGCTGTGCGCCTGCGGCTGAAGCCGTTGCAAACGGCCAAGCCCCCGTGACCATGTGCCCGCCGGGCGGTCGCGCGTTGGCACAAGCCCTGGCCGACAAAATGGGTGTGAGTGCAGATTTGAGCGGCATGGAAGACAAGGGTCCCCAAGTCGCATTTGTGAACGAGCAGCTGTGCATCGGTTGCACCAAGTGCTTCAAACGTTGCCCCACCGACGCTTTGGTTGGCGCAAACCGTCAAATTCATGTGGTGATCAAAGACGCGTGCACAGGCTGTGGCCTGTGCGTCGAAGTTTGCCCCACCGAAAGCGTGCTCATGCGCGATGTTCCGGTCACGCTGGAAACCTGGCATTGGCCCAAACCTGAAGAAGAAGAATTGCCCTTAGCGTCTTAAGTGAAGACGCTAAAAAGGAGACGACTGGCGATATGAAACTGTTCCGCATCCGTGGCGGCGTTCATCCCGAGGACAAAAAGAGCCTCAGCGAAGATAAGCCGATTGAGGATTTGCCTCTGCCCGAATTGTTGCATGTTCCCCTGCAACAACACATCGGCGCGCCCGCTGTCGCTATTGTCAAAAAAGGCGACGTGGTCAAAAAGGGCCAAATTATCGCCACGGCTCAAGGCAACATTTCCGCCCCCGTACACGCGCCGACATCCGGCCAAGTGGTGGGCCTGGGCCGTTATAAGGCGCCGCACCCCTCTGGTCTTCCGGGACGCACCATCACCATTCGCACCGACGATGACGAAGAGTGGTGCGACCTGCCCGAGCCTATGGATCCGCTGAGCGCCGATCCCTCAGACATTGCCAAGCGTGTCAAAGACTGCGGTATTGTCGGCATGGGCGGCGCGACGTTCCCGTCGGCCGTCAAACTGAACCTAGGTGCGCGCTATGAGCTCGACACCTTGATCATTAATGGGGCCGAGTGTGAACCTTACCTGACCTGCGACGACCGTTTGATGCGTGAATTCACGGCAGATGTCTTAATGGGCATTCGCATTATGGGACGCACCTTAAACGTCAAGCGCACCTTGATCGCCATCGAAGGCAACAAGCCCGACGCCATCGCCCGCATGACCCAAGCGGCGAGCGATTTGGATGATGTCACCGTCGTCAAAGTGCCCACCCGCTATCCCATGGGGTCTGAAAAGCACCTGACCCAAACGCTCACGGGCAAAGAAACACCTGCGCGCGCACTCACCGCCGACATCGGTGTGGTGGTACACAACCCCGCCACCGCGTTTGCCGTGTTTGAAGCCGTGACCAAGGGCATCCCTTTGGTTTCGCGCATTGTCACAGTCAGTGGCGAGGCGATAACCAGCCCGAAAAACTTGCGCGTGCCCATCGGTACGCGGATTTCGGAACTGGTCGAATTTGCCGGATCGTTCAAAGTTGATCCCGAACGTTTGTTGTTGGGCGGCCCGATGATGGGCCAGCCTCTGGCCGATTTAAAAGTCCCTGTGGTCAAAGGCACCAACGGTGTATTGGCGTTGGCGGATTTACAAGCTGCCACAACAACGCGCACGTCGTGCATCCGTTGCGCCAGCTGCGTCGATGCCTGCCCGTGCGGTTTGGTGCCGCTGGAAATGGCTGCCGCTATTCGCAAGGAAGAAATGGAAATCGCCACCCAATCGGGGCTGATGGATTGTGTCGGCTGCGGGTCTTGCGCCTATGTCTGCCCGTCGTCCATCCCGCTGGTGCAGTACTTCAACTACGCCAAGGGCAAGATCACGGCGACCCAGCGCGCGGAACACAAACAAGTGGAAACCAAGCGTCTGGCCGAAATGCGCAACGCGCGTATGGAACGCATCAAAGCCGCCAAGCGCGAAGCCATGGCCAAACGCAAAGCCGAACAAGCCCGCAAAAAGGCTGAAAAAGAAGCCAAAGAAGCCGCACAAGCGACAGAACAACAAGACCAAGAGAAAGCCACAGCATGAGCACCACACCTCCCCCAATTGGTGGCCCGTTCCTGAAAAAAAGCCTCACGGTCCAGCAGATCATGATGGTGGTGATGCTGGCACTCACCCCGGCGACGATGTACGGCCTGTTCCAATTCGGCTGGCCTGCGGTATATTTATTCCTCGTAACGGTGGGCTCGGCCCTTGTGTTCGAAGCCCTGTGGTTGAAAATGGCCGGGCGCCCCATTGCCCCCGCACTTTCCGATGGGTCGGCAGCGCTGACGGGGTGGCTCCTTGCCATGACGTTACCGCCGTGGGCACCTTGGTGGATTGGTGTCCTGGGATCTCTCATCGCCATCTGGCTGGGCAAACAAGTGTTTGGCGGCGTCGGCCAAAACCTGTTCAACCCGGCCATGGTCGCACGTGTGGTTCTGCTGATTTCGTTCCCCGTGCATATGACGTTCTTTGTCGACCCCAGCCCCATTTTGAATACTGGTGCGCCGGGTTTTATGGAAAGCTTAGCCGTCACGTTTGGTTTCGGCACGGCCCCCGCCATGGACGCTGTCAGCAGCGCATCGGTTCTGGGCTATCTCAAAACCGAAGTCGGGCGCGGCAACGAATGGCTTCAGGTCTTCAACAACTCCTACGATATGCAAAGCGTCTTGATGGGCGCCGTTCCGGGCAGCCTGGGTGAAACCTCTGCCCCGTTGATTTTGTTGGGCGGTGCCTTGTTATTGGCGCTGCGGATTATCAGCTGGCACATTCCTGTCGCCATGATCGGAACCTTGGCCGTCTTGGCGACACTCTTTAACTTCTCCAATCCCATGGCTTATCCCAGCGCCGCCATTCACGTTTTGTCGGGCGCGACGCTGTTGGGGGCGTTCTTTATTGCGACGGACTTGGTCACCTCCCCGGTTTCGCCCCTGGGCAAGCTGGTGTTTGGCTTTGGTTGCGGTTTGTTGGTTTATGTCATTCGCACCTGGGCCGGCTATCCCGAAGGTTTGGCTTTTGCGGTGTTGATCATGAACGCCGCGACCCCGCTGATCGACCGCTACACCCGTCCACGTGTCTATGGCCGCGATCGCAAAGGCGAACCCTTGGCCGCTGAGGAGGGGGCACAATGACCGAAGCCGTGCAAGACCAACCAAGCAGCTCCCCGAAGTTCGACATGAAGCCGCTTTTGTTGGCTTTGACCCTGACGGTATTCTCCACCGTTGCCGCAGGCTTGTTGGCCGTGGGCGATACAAAAACGCGCCCAGAAATTGCTTTGCGTCTGCAAGAAGACCTCAACGCCATTTTGGCCCAAGTGGTCCCACCAGAACTGCATGACAATGAACTGTCCAAAGACTTATTGACTATGCCCGGTGTTCATGGCGAGGACATCACCGTCTACCGCGCACGCAAAGACGACCAGATCATCGGTTTTGCCTTTCCAACCACAGCCCCCAATGGCTACGCCGGTCCGGTTGAATTGGTCATGGGGGTCAGCAGCCAAGGTGAAATCCTAGGCGTGCGCGTGTTGTCCCACACCGAAACACCGGGCCTGGGTGACAAAATTGAAGTCGCCAAAGATGATTGGGTTTTGAGCTTCAACGGCAAATCCTTCGCCAACTTGGCTTATGAGCTTTGGGGCGTGAAAAAAGACGGCGGTGTGTTCGATCAATTCAGCGGTGCAACCATCACACCGCGCATCGTTGTGGCGGCTGTCAAAGAGGGCTTGGATTTTTTCCACAACAACCAAGCCAAATTGTTCGCAGCTCCAAAACCTGTCGAGGTCAAACCTGCTGAAGACGGAGAAAAACAATGAGCGATCTGACTCCGGAAGCAGAAGTTGAAGAAGACGCACCTGCGCGCGAAAAGCACGACTACAAAACCATCGCAATGGACGGGTTTTGGGACAACAACGTTGTGTTTTCCCAACTGTTGGCGCTGTGCCCTCTTCTGGCGGTTACGGGCACAGCGACCAATGGTCTCGGCATGGGATTGGCGTCTACGGCTGTGATGATTGGTTCTGGCTTTGCCATTGCGGCGCTTCGCGGCGTCATTCCGTCGGACGTGCGCATCCCTGCGTTTATCTTGGTGATCGCGACGTTGGTGACGTTGGTCGATATGGCTATGAACGCCTGGGTGCACGAACTGCACAAAGTCTTGGGCCTGTTTATCCCGCTGATCGTGACCAACTGCGCCATCTTGGGCCGAGCAGAAATTTTTGCCTACAAAAAGCCCATTGCGCCGTCAACGTTTGACGGCTTGATGATGGGCGTCGGGTTTACCTTCGTCCTGGTCGTTTTGGGCGCCGTGCGCGAAGTTTTGGGCGCAGGCACCTTATTTGCCGGAGCGTCTTTGTTGCTGGGTGATGCGTTTAAGGTCATCGAAATGAACATCCCCGAATTTGACGGCATGCTGTTGTTTGCCCTGCCGCCCGGCGGGTTCATCGTTTTGGGTTTCTTGCTGGCCGGCAAACGCGTTTTGGACGAACGTATGACGGAATGGCGCGATGGCCGCAAAGCTATTCAGAACGACACGCCCGCGTGTCACACGGTCTAATTATTGGAGGTACTGATCCATGATCATCGGTGTCGCTTATGCCAAAGCTTCTCAGCAAGTTTGGACCAACATTGAACTTCCCGACGGTGCAACGGTGAAAGACGCCATCGAAGCTTCTGGCATTTTGGGTAAGTTCCCCGAAATCGATTTGGAAGAACAAGAGGTCGGTGTGTTCGGCAAGCTGACCAAGTTGGATGCTGCCCTGAACGATGGTGACCGGGTCGAAATTTACCGCCCCATCATCGCCGACCCCGATATGGTGGAACGTCGCGACCAATAATCATGCCCTTGCCCCCGCCCACATTGGAAGATTACGTGCGTTTGTTCGAGCCCTATGGCGAGGATTTAAGCACGGCTTATCTCAAACCCAATGACGAACGCTATCTGTTTGTCTTTGAGCAGGCCGTTCGTATGTTGGCGACACCGTCCCAATTCAACGCTTCGCTGCCCCGCCCGTTCTGCATCACGGCACAGAAGTACCTCGCAGGCGATGAGCGCACCACGCGGCACATGAACTACCCTGAGAACCAGCATTTTATGTTGAGCGACTTATATGATTTTGTGATGCTTAAAAAAGCGCGAGCAAAACACAGCTCAAACGAACACGATCAAGAAGCTTGAGCCTTCACTCTCTTCACCATCATGTCGGCTAAGGTGTAGCTATCCAGAACATTCATGAAGCTTTTGCGCGCTTCGGCGAACACACCCGTCAAACGGCAATCCCCCATTAAGGGACATTTGCTGGTTTCAGGGTCGAAACATTCTTGAATGTTCATGTGAGGCTCAGTCAATTTGACAACTGCCGCAATGCTTATGTCTTCAGGCGCCTTCGCCAACCGGACACCACCCGATTTCCCACGCACCGTTTTGATGTAACCATTGGCACCGAGGTTGTGCACGACTTTGACCATGTGATTTCGCGAAACACCATAGTGTTCGGAAATCTCTGTTACAGTCACCAAACGGCCCGGTTGATCTGCAATGTAGAGCAGCGCGCGCAACGAAAAGTCGGTGTAAGATGTCAATTGCATGCCAGGAGTATAGAGCTCTTCATCAAGCTTTCAACACAACTGTTATAGGTTGATGACCACTAATTCACACAGGCTTTGGTGATGGCCGTTCCGAGTGCCAAACTGTCACCGTTAGATATGATTTTCAAATCAATCAAAACAAGACGGCAAATGTCCAGCACGAAACAAAGAGCCCTGGACGCTCTGTCTCGAACGCGTTTCATAACGCTCAACAACAAGCCTCTACAGGGGGTAAGAAAGGCTGGTTTGCATAACGGATTTGTGAATAAAAAAACGCCCGCAAAGCGAATTTTGCCTGCGTTTTCTTGCATTTTCTAACCGATTTAATGCGCAGCAGCACCTTCCGCGCCTAGCCCCGTTTGCCACCGTCTTCAAATTGACAGTCGAAATTCCAGTATTTTCGAAAGTGACTCGTTTTAAGGAGAGATGGTGCGGGCGGCCGGACTTGAACCGGCAAGGCCTTGCGGCCGACAGATTTTAAGTCTCGACTGTGCACAGTAACATATTGATACAAAAAGCGTATTTCCAGCACACGAAAAACTGTATCGAAACAGTGTACTGAACGATCATTATTTGAATAGCGTGAGAATTACCGACACGAACGTATCAAGTGCGGGTACAGACAAAAGTGTAAAGCCAATCGCATAAAAAGCAACTGCTGCATGACGAACGTAATAGTTTTGATCTGTTAAAGCAGCATACTCTTCTGCCATAACATAAGCTGTACCCCCACTATACAAATCCTCATGCCTTTCGACATAATGAGCAATAGTCAACTCAATATCTTTTCTCTGACCATCCGTTTCAATGTGCTTATCAATTAAATTTGCAAACACTTCCTGGTAATCACTAAACACAAGACTACCATTTTTTTGAGCTTCGGCCTTGCCATTTTCCTTTTCCTCGCATGTTTCAAAAAATACAAACGAAGTTAGATTATATTTATCTGAAAGATAGCTTTCGTATTCATTCTGCAAAATCTCTTGGCGCAAATCCCGCGCCATATTTTTTGTAGTGACACGTTCTTCGTGCTCAACATACTCAGATTTTGATCCAAAGAGTTTAATCAGCTTAGGGCAAAAGAGCTGGAATAAAATTGATCCCACTGCAATGGACGTTAGCCCAAAGTAAAACAGGTATAAGCGATAACTTATTTCCAAGTCTGCGTTACCGCTATAACCTAGGAGGTGAAGCAGTGGTGACTGACCAATAATGTCAGCAGACATTGCGGCTAGCTCAATCAACTTTTTATTGAAAAGTATAAAATACCCAAAAAGAGGGATGAGAACTGTCGACTTAACTAGTCGAGAGTTACCCAAACGTCGCAACTCCGTCCAATCGCTCAGTTGACGCAAGAACACGAGATAGACGCCAGTGGTTCCGTTTCGTTTGTATGTGAACCTACGGAAAAATTTAGCGAGGTACATTATCAATGCTCTAAGTAAATGGTGCGGGCGGCCGGACTTGAACCGGCAAGGCCTTGCGGCCGACAGATTTTCTTACCAACTACGACTTTCGTCGCCACGAAATAGTGTTTGTGGCCTGGACTTTCTCTTCACCATAACATCTCGCCTTAGGTGCTGCCCGTCAAGTCTCTACACGTTCCCATTGATGGGCTTCGCTCGGGATTGCCATGTCAAAATTGACGAAAGGTTTCCCCGAATTTGAGCAGTTCTACTCCCACCGTTTCCGATGGGGCACTCAATTTTTCATAAGTCTGTTGTGTTTACCAATTTCACCACGCCCGCATAATTTTTAATGCTGCAAGAAAAACAACATTATTCATCCACGAAGCTAGAACATATCTCCTGTACTAACTGTACCATAACTGTACTACGTCAATTTTACAACAAAATCAATAACTTAATGCAAAAAATATATTTTTTAAGTCTGTTGTGTTTACCAATTTCACCACGCCCGCATAAGGCCTAAGAATCGGTCCCCCGAACCTATTCAAAGCGAGCCCGAGTTGCAAGATCGAGTTGCACGGAACGGCTTATTTCAGCTCATCACCCTCGGTTTCACCGCGAATAACGTCACCGCCCACCGATTCGATCAGCTCCACCAAAGCCTCACACGCCACGTCTACCGGCGCTTCGTCTTCGCCGCGGACTACCAAATTGGTGCCAAACTTGCCCATTTTCAAAAACGGGTAGGAGCCAATGTCCACATCCGGGTGGGCTTTTTGCACGTCGCCCAGCTCAATCGCAATCATGCCTTCCGATATTCCGATGGTCGAAACCGTCTTCGAAACCAAAATTTTCCCACCCGCAAGGGTCCCTTTGATGCCGTCGAACATGGCCTGGGCGATTTTGGGCACGCCCGCCATGACATAAACGTTTTCCACGCGAAAGCCCGGCGCGACCGAGACGGGGTTATCGATAAGCTCCGCCCCGACAGGGGTTCTGGCCATCATCATGCGCGCTGGGTTGGCGCGGTCGCCGTAGTGGGCGAGCAAACGCCGCTCGGCTTCTGGGTTGATGCCGAAATCGAGCCCAAAGGCTTTGGCCACGCACGCGGCGGTAATATCATCGTGGGTCGAACCGATCCCGCCTGTGGTGAAGACATAAGTGTACTTCGCCCGGCAATGGTTGAGGGTTTCGATAATGACCTCTTCCACATCGGGAATAACCCGGCATTCTTTGAGCGGGATGCCGACTTTGGTGAGTTCCATCGCCAAATAGTTCAAATTGGCGTCTTTGGTGCGCCCGGACAACACTTCGTTACCGATGATCAGGACGCAAGCGGTGGCATTTTCAGAATTTGTCATGACCTTAATGTAAGAAGAACATCCAAGCTGCGCAATGCGCGGCTTGGCAAGCGCGACCGCGCGCCGGCGCTTATGCGCCGTGAGCCAAGGGGGGCGCAGCCGCCCGCCCGGCGTTTGAGGGGCAACTAAAGATAATCCATCAACATGGCAACCAAAGGAATATCCGCCGGCGGCATGGGCAGTTGGTTTAAGCGGTTGGGCTTCACCCACTGAAGCTCTTGTCCCTCATGCCCCTTCACCGTGCCTGTCCACGTGCGGCAGAGATACAGCGGCATGATCAAATGGAAGCTTTCATAAGCATGGCTCGCAAACGTAAACGGGGCGAGGCAGCTTTCCGAGATATCGATGTCGAGTTCTTCTTTGAGCTCCCGCACCAAGGCGACTTCGGGTGTTTCGTCGTCATGCACCTTGCCGCCCGGAAACTCCCACAGGCCCGCCATGGACTTGCCTTCTGGCCGTTGCGCCATCAACACGCGCCCGTCGGTGTCGATCAAGGCCACAGCCGTGACCAACAGCTTGGGCTTAGCCGCTTCACGGGCGAACCAGTCTTCGGCCTTTTGCACGTAGATCTTGGCCTCGACATTGGCGCAGCGCCCATGCATTTCGGTATTGATGTGGCTGTAGACAAACCCGGCCTTTTCCAGCACCCGGCCGGATGCGGGGTTGTCCGGGTGCACGCCGCCCGCCACTTGGGAGAGTTTGGCGCGTTCGAACGCAAAGCGCACGGCGGCCCGTGAGGCTTCTGTGCCAAAACCTTGGCCCCAAAAGTCTTTTCCCAGCCAATAGCCGAACGTGTTGTCGCCCGTGCCCATGTTCACATCAATGGTGCCGATCACATCGCCTTCGATGCGGCGCTCCATGGCAAAAACATGACGCGTGTTGGCATTGCGGTCCAGCATGACTTTTTCAATAAAGGCCTCGGCATCGCTCAAGGCATAGGGATAGGGCATGCGCTCGGTATAACGGCTGACACCCTCATCATTGCAGAGCTCCACCAAGCGATCCGCATCGGCCTCTGTGAGACGGCGCAGGCGCAAGCGCGGCGTTTCCAGCACCGCGATGTTCACTGGCATCAATGCCGTCATACACCCCTGATCCGACATGGCTTAAGACCTGTAGTCGGCGTTGATGGAGATATAGCCGTGGGTCAAATCGCAGGTCCAAACCGTCGCATGACCATCCGCAATGCCGACGTAGACTTCGATATGGATGTCTTGGCCCTTCATATGCTCGGCCACGGGTGTTTCATCGTAGCCTTCAACCCGCATACCGTCTTCGGTCAACTGAACGCCACCGATGCGGATGCCCAACTTGTCCCGGTCCGCCGCTTCGCCCGCTTTACCGACCGCCATGACGATCCGGCCCCAGTTGGCGTCTTCGCCGGCAATGGCGGTTTTGACCAAGGGGGAATTGGCAATGCACAGACCGATGCGTTTGGCCGCTTGGTCGTCTTCGGCACCTGTGACGTCGATGGTGATGAACTTGGTCGCGCCCTCACCGTCTTTGACCACTTGGTGGGCGAGATCCATCAGCACCTCGTCGAAAGCAGCTTTGAATTCGGCCAAAATCGCATCGTCAGCAGAGCTTGGCGCTTCGTTACCGGCTTGGCCCGTAGCGAACGCCATCACGGTGTCTGACGTCGATGTGTCGCTGTCCACGGTGATGGAGTTGAACGATGCGTCCGAAGACGGGCTCAACAAGTCCTGCAAAACGTTCGCTGGAATGTTGGCGTCGGTGAAGACATAACCCAGCATGGTCGCCATGTCGGGCGCAATCATGCCCGAGCCTTTGACGATGCCGTTGATAACCACGTCCACGCCGCCGATGGAGGCGGTGCGCGACACGCCCTTGGCATAGGTGTCGGTGGTCATAATGGCGTTGGCAGCCGCTTCAAAGCTTGCCGTACCCAGCGCCGCCTTCAAATCGGGCATGACTTGGCACACCAAGTCGTGGGGCAACGGTTCACCGATGACGCCGGTGGAGGCACTGAAGACTTCTTTGGCTTCGCAGCCCACATGTTCGGCGACGGATGCCAGGATGTGGTCCACGCTTTCTTCACCGCGCTTTCCGGTAAACGCATTGGCGTTGCCGCTGTTGACCACCAGGGCGCGGGCATAGCCGCCCGGCAGGTATTCCCGGCATTTCAGCACCGGGGCAGACGCCGTTTTGGATTTGGTGAACACACCCGCGACCGTGGTGCCGGGCGCAAATTCGGCCAGCATGACATCCGTGCGGCCTTTGTACTTCACGCCCGCTTCGACGGTGGCAAAACGCACGCCGGCGATGTCCAACATCTTGGGAAAGCTGTCGGGTGCAAGGGGAGAAATCGTCATTTCCATTGTATTTGTCCGTTTACTCTTGAAGAGCCTTTAAGACTTCTTGGAAGCTCTTCTTTTCAATTTTCGCTTCAGAACGGAGCTGTTCCATAAATTGGTTGCCCAGATCCGTTGACACATCGTTGGTGAGCAGCGTGCGCAGCTCTTGATAATCGGGAAGTGTCAACGGTCGTCGTTCTTCCACCAAAATCACGTGCCAACCGAACCTGGTTTTCACGGGTATTTGGGAATGCTCGCCTGTGTCCAAGACGCTTGCGGCCTCTTCGAACTCTTTAACCATTTGGCCGGGAATGAACCAGCCCAGTTTGCCGCCGTTTGCCTTAGTCGGGCCCGTGGAATGCTTGGACGCCAACTCAGCAAAGTCAGCACCGTCTTCCAGCTCTTCGATCAAGGTTTTGGCGTAATCTTCGTCTTCGACCAAGATGTGACGCGCACGGGTCTCAAAACGATCTTTGATCGCGTCGATCTGTGCAGCGTAGCGTTCTTTGATCATCTCTTCGGTGACGCGCGCGCTGATATGGCGTTCCAACATCATACGCTGCAAAAACTGGTTCGAAGCTTGCTCGACCTTGCGTTTGAATTCCGGGGTCTTGTGATATCCCAATTCCCGCGCTTTGCCCGCTGCTAAATGTACGTTCACCAGTGCTTCCATCAAGATCGGATAGACATCACGCATCGGTGCGACCTGTAATTTGACCGGCAATAGGTTGCGCGCATTATCCACATCAGACAGGCGAATTTCAACGCCGTTCACGGTGGCGACCACCGGATCGGTTTCAACAGTTTGGGCTTCGACCGTCGCCGATGCGGAGAACATCAGCACGGCACAAAGAATGATTCGTTTCAAAAACATCGGTTAAGCTTTTCTCATCACTTCACTTGGCATAAAGCACATCATGTGCGTCTGGACAAGCATTGAGAAGACATCAACGCGAATTTTTCCCTCAAACAGGGCGTGTAGCCCCTTTCTCCTGCCATGACGTGTGTTACCATGGCGCCGCTTTTCACAGGAAGGATGTCAAGGCTTTGACCTTTCGACTTTCAGCACTGATTGTTTGTGCCTTGGGCTTTTGCGCCTGGAGCTCTCCGGCCTGGGCCGGTGACTTTTTGTTCCAGTGGGACAACGACAAGGTTGCCGACACCGACCGCCACTACACCAACGGCATGCGCATCGGTTATGTTCCCGACGACATGTGGGCACCGTTTCAATCCAGCACGGATTTTTTGGTCGCTTGGTTGGGCTTTGGTGGGTTTGGCGATATTGCGCCTGCACAGCGTGCTGACGGTTGGGTGTTCGGTCAGGATATGTACACACCTGAAGACGTCCTGTCCTACACCCCTGACCCCAATGACCGCCCGTATGCAGGCTGGACGTATGTTGGATTGACGTCCTTGGCGCAAACCCAAAATGCTAGCCTGGGCATGGACCAGCAAGACACGCTAGAGGTCGACATTGGCATCGTCGGGCCCGAAGCCCGTGCTGGAGAAACACAAAACTGGTTTCACCGCCAAATCAATGTTGCCGAATCCAATGGCTGGAACAGCCAAATCGGCACAGAACCCGGCCTGCTGATCACACGCACAGTCAAATTGCGCTCCCAAACCTGGGACGACTGGAATGATTGGGGACTGGGTGTGGATGCGATCCCGCACGCAACCGGGCAGCTGGGCAACATCAAAATCGGCGCTTCGGCGGGCCTGACCTTTCGCTTTGGCCAAAACCTCCGCGAAGATTTTGGGCCGATTTACGGCACCTTTGCGATCCCCAGACAGGCCCCGAAATCCTTCGTTTGGGCGTTCTACGCTGGGGCTGAGGGACGCGCGGTCGTGCGCGACATTTTCTTGGATGGCAACACCCTCAAAGACAGCCCGGACGTGGATCGCAATCCGTTTGTCTTGGAAAGCCGCTTCGGGCTCGTCGGCCATGTCCCGGTGCCTGAGGGCTGGGGCCTCAAAGGGGCTCGCATGGACCTCAGCCACGTCATCCGCTCGCGCGAGTTTCGTTCCCAAGACAAAATCGACCGCTACGGCAGTTTCAAGCTGATTTTGAACTTCTAGGCTGGACTGACAGCCGCACCCACAAACGTTTCCGGTCCTGACGTTTGAACAGGCGCGTCTAAATCATCCTCGTCTAAGCTGAAAACCTCCAAGGCACGTGTTTGGCGTTTATACGTTTTGGCGGCCTCTTGCCGGTTGGGATCAAAGGCGTTCGCAAGAATCTCACCCATGCGCGTCATCAAGTCGATATCGGCCTTGACCAAACCGTCCCTCAGGGCCAAGTCCACCATGCGATCCAAAGTCATGCAGGCTTCGGCACCGTGGGCAAAACTGGTGCCTTTGATGCGTGCGCATATGTCATGTGTGACGACGGACAGTCCTTTAAGCGTTTCAGACATATCGCCCGACCGTTCTTGCTCGCCGCACAGCTGGGGTAAAGCCTCTTCTAACATCCAGCCGATTTTGTAGGCCTGGCGCTGAACCATAAACTCATTGATGCGTTGCTTGGCCATAGTCATCAAACGGCGTTCATGATTTTTGCTGATGTGGTCGCTCATGCGGTGATGCAGCGGATTGGGCACATCAATCAGCGGCACGTCCACCGTGCCCGGGCAACATTGGGCAGGCTCCCGCACGGCGCGACGTTATGAAAGCCAGCCCCGTGCAACTGATTAAACAAGTCCGTTCGTAACTCAGAATTTGGTTCGGTGAGCACCACACGAATATTATCAAAATGGGACATGGACATGTCATCTCTCCTTTTGTCGGTCATCGTGGGGCACGATTGCCGACTGTTGAGCATTCCCTTCGCTCTTTTTATTCCAAATCCACTTGCACGCACGCCCAGCAAAGCAGATCGCTTATTTGCCACTCTTAAATTCGTTACGGACCTGCAACATAAAGCCCTTTTCGTTGCATATCCGGAACGATAAAGTCCTTTTTTTAGGGGCACTTAGGTGCCCCTTTTGGATAAGCGTAGTTTTGACCTCTACACACTAAAAGTCAAGTCGCATTGTATGAACTTTATATAAATAAGGTTGTGAGGTCGATTTGTGAGCATCTCATGATTCACTTTATTCGGCCAAAATGAGAGAAAATTGCAGAAGTTGGGCGGGCATGCGTTGACAGACGTCCTTGGCCTCTCTAATTCTGTCTCACCATTGGGGGACCGGGGGCGCTGTTTGCCTTGCGCTCCTTGCCTTTAATCCTACTTCTGAGGCCAGAAAATTCATGCTCGGCGCAATCGCAAAAAAACTCTTCGGCACTGCCAATGACCGTTATGTCAAAGGTCTGAATAAGCTTGTCGATGCCATCAACGCCATTGAGCCCGAGCTGGAGGGGTTGAGCGACGACGAGCTGAAGGCACGCACCGGCTGGCTTCAGGGCCGCCTCAAAGACGGCGAAACCTTGGACGACGTTTTGGTCGACGCCTTCGCCACCGTACGCGAAGCCGCCAAGCGGGTTTTGGAACAGCGCCACTACGACGTGCAGCTGATGGGCGGCATCGTTCTTCACCGCGGTCAAATCACGGAAATGAAAACCGGTGAAGGTAAAACGCTGACGGCTACTTTGTCGGTATACCTGAACGCCTTGGAAGGCAAAGGCGTGCATGTGGTCACGGTCAACGATTATTTGGCCAAACGTGATGCGGAATGGATGGGCGAAGTGTATGGCTTTTTGGGCCTGACGACCTCTTGCGTTGTCCACGGCTTGTCCGACGAAGAACGCAAAGCGGCTTACGGTTGCGACGTCACCTACGGCACCAACAATGAATTTGGCTTCGATTACCTGCGCGATAACATGAAGTTCACGTTGGAAGATATGGTCCAGCGCGAGTTCAACTACGCCATCGTTGACGAGGTCGACTCGATCTTAATTGACGAAGCGCGCACCCCCCTGATCATTTCCGGCGCTGCGGAAGATTCCTCCGCCCTCTACATCGCCGTCAACAACCTGATCCCGAACTTGTCCGCCGCCGATTACGAATCCGACGAAAAAGCCAAATCCGTGACCTTGACCGAAGACGGCAACGAACACGTCGAAAATCTCCTGCGCGAAGCGGGCCTGATGAGCGACGGCAATCTGTATGACTTGGCCAACGTCAACTTGGTCCAACACGTCACCCAGGCTTTGCGCGCGCACAAGATGCACCAGCGCGACACGGACTACATCGTCCAAGACAACCGCGTCGTCATCATCGATGAATTCACCGGCCGCATGATGGAAGGTCGGCGCTATGGCGAAGGTCTGCACCAAGCCTTGGAAGCCAAGGAAGGCGTGCAAATCCAAAACGAAAACCAAACTTTGGCGTCCATCACTTTCCAAAACTATTTCCGCATGTATCCGAAGCTCGCCGGTATGACCGGTACAGCCATGACCGAAGCGGGCGAATTTTCGGAAATCTACACGCTCGAAGTGGTCGAAATGCCGACCCATCGCCCGTGTATCCGCGATGACCAAAACGACGTGGTCTACCGAACGGCCAAAGAAAAATACGACGCCATTGTCGATCTCATCGAAGAATGCCAAGAACGCCAACAGCCTGTCTTGGTCGGTACCGTGTCCATCGAAAAATCGGAATACCTGTCCGGCATTCTCAAAACCAAGAACATCACCCACAACGTCCTGAACGCGCGCCACCACGAACAAGAAGCTTTCATCGTCGGTGATGCGGGCCTTCCGGGTGCGGTTACCATCGCCACCAACATGGCGGGCCGCGGCACCGACATCCAGTTGGGCGGTAACTTGGACCTGCGCATTCAACGCGAGCTGGGCGAAGACCGCTCCGACGCGGACATCGACAAAATCAAATCCGAAATCGCCGCCAACAAAGAAATCGCCATGAACGCTGGCGGCCTTTACATCGTTGGTACCGAACGTCACGAAAGTCGGCGCATCGACAACCAGCTGCGCGGCCGCACCGGGCGTCAAGGCGACCCGGGTGCTTCAGTATTCTTCTTGTCTTTGGAAGACGATTTGATGCGCATCTTCGGGTCTGAGCGCATCGACAGCATGTTGGTCAAACTGGGCTTGGAAGAAGGCGAAGCCATCGTCCACCCGTGGATCAACAAAGCGTTGGAAAAAGCCCAACAAAAGGTCGAAGCGCGCAACTTTGAAATTCGCAAAAACTTGCTGAAATTCGACGACGTCATGAACGACCAGCGCAAAGTGGTTTATGCCGAACGCAAAGAGCTGATGAGCGTCACCGACGTGTCCAACGACATCGTCGGCATGCGTCACGAAATGATCGACGATATGGTCAGCCGCGCGATCCCAGAAAAAGCGTACCCAGAAGAATGGGACACCGAGCTTTTGCATGAAGAAGCTCTTCGCGTGTTCGGCCTCGACCTGCCCATCGCCGACTGGGCCAAAGAAGAAGGCATCGCAGACCAAGAAATCCGTGAACGCATAACGGACCATGCTGATCGCAAAATGGCTGAAAAAGTTGCCAAGTACACACCGGAAGTCATGCGCGACGTGGAAAAGAGCCTCTATCTGCAAGTCTTGGATCAGATGTGGAAAGACCACCTGTTGTCGCTGGATCACCTGCGCCAAGGCATCGGGCTGCGTTCGTACGCGCAAAAAGATCCGCTCAACGAATACAAGCGCGAAGCGTTCGGCATGTTCGAAGAACTTCTCGCCAACATTCAAGACCGTGTGACGACCATTTTGTCCCACGTCGAGCTGCAAATGATGCCGCCCGAAGGCCTCGCGCCGCAAGGCCCAACCAACGTGCAAGAAGGCCACCAAGACCCGGCCTTTACCCCAGCGCCCGTGGAAAACGAGCCCGTGCCGGAGCCTGTAGAAAGCGCCAAAAACTTCATCTCCGCCACCCGCAAAGGCGCGCATGAACGCGACCCGAACGATCCCTCTACCTGGGGGCGTGTGGGCCGCAACGAGCCGTGCCCGTGTGGTTCTGGCAAGAAGTTCAAGCAGTGCCATGGACGCGTGGCTTAAAACTGATTTATCGCTTAAAACGCGGACGATGTGGCAAGTTCAGCTTGGGTAGATCCTTGGCACAGAACTGATCGACGCTGGGATCGCCGGTGCCGGCCGCGTACGCCAGCCACGTGCGCAAGATACGTGCGTCTTGCAACGTTATCCCATCGTGGTTGTTGGTCTGGTACGGCATTTCCTCTTGGCCGGCCATGGCTTGGTCCGTCATGTCTTCAAACGTTCGCCAGTCTTGATTGTAGTCCATCACCGGTTCACCGTTTGCGTCAAACTGATTGTATTCGGGGTACGCCAAGGGAAATTCAGAGCAGCCCCGTTTGATAACCACCTCAATGCCCGGCCGAATTTTTTCGTCCACCAGGCTCTGAAACAGCGCTTGCAGCTCTTTTGCTTCTTCCAGGCTGCGGCTGTAGACTAGGCCCTTGTACGCACCTTTAATGTTCTCGCGCAGCTCGATATGGCACTTGCGGGAGTTGTCGTTTGGCAGCTCAACCCCATCATACAGCCATGCCAACTTCATCAGCTCGACAACGTTGCCCACTTCGATGGATAGCTTAAAACAGCTAAAGCAATATTCGGCGATGGCATTGTGGGTCTTGAACAATTTCAAATGTCGCGGACAGTTCCACGCCGCCGCTCTGCCCCGCCAGATTTGCGATGTACGGGTCAGCTCCAAGCTGTTGTGTTGCATCAAGACCTCTTCCGCCGCTTGATATAACTCAACCACCATGTCGTCCGTGATCGGCTGCCCGTCTGCATGCACAAAATGCGTACTTTGCAGCGCCTGATGCGCTTGGCTGAGCGCGCTATCGTTCTCGGCTTGGCCCTCAACGTGATTGAGGAGTTCCGCCAACAGGTCCATCAATTCCGGATCTTGGGGATTGTTTTTCAAAGCCCCTTCGACAAACGATATGGTCTTTTCCAGCTCGCCGCGTTTTTTCAAGACATTTACGCCACCCAACACTGCCAGTGAAAACTTCGGATCGCTTGCCAGCGCGCGTTCAAAGGTTTCCATCGCCGTGTCCAACCGCCCCAGACACATGTAGGCATGCCCGATGTTGTTCAGGGCTTGGCATAAGCCGGGTTTGACCTTGAGCACGGCCTCGAACTTTTCAATGGCCTGTTCATAGTGCGCAAATTCGTTCAGCAGAATACCTAAGTGAAAAGAGGCTTCGACGTCGCTGGGGTTAAGCGAAATCGCTTTTCCAAAGGCCGCCTGTGCATGTTCGAAGTCATGCAGGGCGGTATAAGCCTTGCCCAACACACAATGGACTTCGGAGCGCTCCGGCGTGATCGCTATGGCTTTTGTGAGCAGCTCTACCGACGATGCATGTTGTCCGGATTGAAATGCCAAAAGCCCCAGCAGGTAGAGCGCATCGGGCTGGCGCGGATCGGCTTGAAGAACTTGGCGATAGAGCTGTTCGGCCTCGTGCAGTTGGCCTGCGCGGTGATGCTGTACGGCACCGTTGAGGCTTTGGCCGACGTCAATCGCCTGCCCTCTACGGCCGCCTTTATTGCGTTTTCCGGATCTAACCATAGCCCAAGGACTAACATATGGATTACTCAACCCGAAAGAAAAAAGGCCGCTCAAACAAGCGGCCTTTGGTCATTTTGATAAAAGCACAAGCCTCAGCTCACCTTAGCTCAGGCCCACCTTGCCCATGTCGAGAAACTTCTCACGACGCTTGGCTTTAAGCTGACCGCCGTCCAGTGGGGCCAGTTCGGTCAGTTGACGGCCGATTTCTTCGCCCACCGCTTTCATGGCGGCTTGCGCGTCGCGGTGTGCACCGCCTAAAGGTTCGCTCACCACAGCATCAATGACTTTAAGCTCCAAAAGATCTTGAGCCGTCAGACGCAGGGCCTCAGCCGCTTCACGGTTCATGGCACCGTCACGCCACAAGATGGACGCACAGCCTTCGGGCGAGATCACGGAATAAATCGAGTGTTCCAGCATGATCACCGCGTTCGCTGACGCCAACGCAATCGCGCCGCCCGAGCCGCCTTCGCCGATGACGACGGAGACAAACGGAACTTTCAACTGGAAGCTCACTTCAATGGATTTGGCAATGGCTTCGGCCTGACCGCGCGCTTCGGCGTCAGCCCCCGGAAATGCGCCGGAGGTATCAACGAAGGTGATGATCGGCATCTTAAAACGATCGGCCATTTGCATCAGGCGTTGGGCTTTGCGATACCCTTCCGGTTTCGCCATGCCGAAGTTGTGGGTCACACGGCTTTCGGTGTCTTTGCCCTTCTCAATGCCCAATACCATCACGGAGCGGCCTTGGAAACGCCCCAGGCCACCGACAATGGCGGCGTCTTCGGCGAATAGTCGATCGCCGGCAAGCGGCGTGAAGTCTTCGATCAGCGTGTCGATGTAATCAACAGCGTGCGGCCGGTCCTGGTGGCGGGCGACTTGGGCCTTTTGCCAGGGCGACAGTTTGGTGTAGAGCGAAGAAAGTTGCTTTTCCACTTTGGACTGCAACTTACTGACTTCGTCGGCAATGTTCACTTCGGAACCGGTCAGATGACGCAGTTCTTCGATTTTGCCTTCGAGCTCGGCGATGGGTTTTTCGAAATCGAGATAGTGATGCATGGCGGTTTTCTAGCACGCAATTTGGGACCAAAAAAGGGCAAAAAAGCACCGCCGCCCAATATGTTGGACAGCGGTGCTGTTTTTTTACTCTCCAAGCGGCTTTCAAATGCACAAATTACTGCGCCGCTTGGCAAGCGCGACTGCGCGTCGGCGCTTATGCGCCGTGAGCCAAGCGAGCTTAAGCTCGCGCCCGGCGCCTGAGGGGCAAAAATCAAAATTAGCGGTTTTTGATGGCTTCAGCCGTTTTCACCATGACTTCGGCCTGTTTGATGGACGCGATATCGATCAAACGACCGTCCAACGTCACAGCGCCTTTGCCTTCTTTTTGGGCCTGTTCCATGGCTTCCAAGATGGCTTTGGCCTTAGCGACTTCGGCGTCGGACGGGCTGTAAACTTCGTTGGCGGCGTCCACTTGGGTCGGGTGAATGGCCCATTTGCCTTCACAGCCCAAGATCGCAGCGCGCATGGCCTGAGCTTTGTAGCCGTCAATGTCACGAATGTCGCCAAAGGGACCGTCGATGGGGCGCAGGCCGTTGGCGCGCGCAGCAACCACCATGCGGGCGATGGCGTAGTGCCACATGTCACCCCAGTGGAAGTCACGCGTACCGGCGTCATCTAGCGGATCGGTCAGCACACCGTAGCCCGGGTTCGGGCCACCAATGGCGGTGGTGCGGGCTTTGGTGGAGGCTGCGTAGTCGGCAACGCCAAAGTGCAGAGATTCATTGCGCGGGCTTGCAGCGGCGATTTCGTGCACGTTTTGCATGCCCAGCGCCGTCTCAATAATCATTTCAAAGCCGATCTTGTTGGTAAAGCCCTTGGCTTCGCAGATTTGCGTGACCATCATGTCGACCGCATAGACATCGGACGCGGTGCCGACTTTCGGGATCATAATCAGGTCCAGCTTGTCACCGGCTTGTTCGACGATGTCGACCACGTCACGGTACATGTAGTGGGTGTCCAAGCCGTTGATGCGAACGGAAACGGTTTTGTCACCCCAGTCCAGATCGTTCAGCGCTTCAATGATGTTTTTGCGCGCTTGCGGTTTGTCGGACGGTGCAACGGCGTCTTCCAAATCCAAGAAAACGGCGTCGGCGGTGCCACCTGCGGCTTTTTCCAAAAAGCGGGTGGAGGAACCGGGCACGGCCAGCTCAGAACGGTTGAGGCGCGCCGGGGCCTGTTCGGGAACGGTAAAGCTCATGGGGAGGTCTCCCTTAATTATGATTATATAAGTACGTAAAGCCTCGTCCATTTAAACCAAGGTCTGGGGAGAAATCACGCATTTTTTGTGCAGGTGCGAAAAGATTTTTTTTCTTATTTATTTTCAGACCACTAGGCGAGAGGGTGCGCCGAATTCACCAGCTGTTTCAAGCGTTCATCCAGCACATGGGTGTAGATTTGCGTCGTGGAAATGTCGGCGTGCCCCAGCATTTGCTGTAATGCACGCAAATCCGCGCCGTGGGCCAACAGGTGGCTGGCGAACGAGTGGCGCAGAACGTGGGGGGAAACACGCTTTGGCTCAAGCCCCGCGTCAATGGCGAGTTGCTTTAACAGCTGGGCAAACCGCGCCCGCGTGAGAAACCCCTGCTTGGCCCGGGACGGAAACATGTACGGGCTGTCTTTCCCACCTTTGGGCAAAAAACCGTCGCGCACATCCAGGTAGGCCAAGATGGCGTCGGTGGCGGGCTCGCTCAAAGGCACCATGCGCTCCTTATTGCCTTTGCCCCGCACGATCAACATCAAGCCGTCCCTGGACAGCGCGCGCAAGGGCAGGCCGACCAGCTCGGAAACCCGCAGGCCTGTGGCATAGAGGATTTCCATCAACGCCATCATGCGCTTGCCGTCCTTGCCCGCGTAATTGGTGGCGGTGGACAGCAGACGGTCGACCTCATCCTCACTCAGATACTTCGGCAAGGCTTTGCCCACCTTGGGACTGTCGATAACTTGGGTGGGGTCGTCTTCACGGATGCGTTCCGCATAGAGAAACCGAAAAAACATGCGCAGCGCCGACAACCGCCGCGCTTGGGTGCGTGCAGCCAGACCATAGCCGTCCAAGTGCTTCAGATACGCCCGGATTAAATCAGGGGTGGCTGCGACCATGTCTTCGTGCTTGGCCTTGGCGAAGCCTGCGAAGTCACCCAGGTCACGCTGGTAACTTTCCAGCGTGTTTTTCGCCGCGCCGCGTTCCGCCACCAGCATTTCGAGAAACATCTCGACCTCGCCCGGCAGCGGTTCGGTGATTTTGCGACGACGGCCCATCCACAGCCTCTCTCGTTTCGATTAAAGCCCAGCGGCGACCACCGCCTCCAACACCATGTTGTGGACTTCGCGGTCCAAGCCGACATTGCGAAGGGCACGCAAGACATGGTGCAAAACAATCGGGTCCGCACGTCCTGGCCCACCATCGCCCAAACTCACCAAGCTCAACAACACGGTTTCACCCACGCGCCCTTGGGACGACGCGCCCACCAGCAAGAACCACTGGGATGCGTGCGGTGCCATCAGTGCGGTGTGAGATGTGCCTTCAACCAAATCCGCCCAGATGTCCTGGGGCACGTATTCGCCCTCCGCCATCAACCCGGCAGCCAAGGCAGCGGCCTTTTCCCGTGCGCCCGGCATGTCTTTGACCACCTGCCACCAGTCGCTCAAGTTTTCGAGATCCCAGTCAGCAGCCCGCTCAAACCCAGACAGGCGAGCCAGCGGCATTAAGGCCGCCAGTTCGCGCGCCAGCTGCTGATCGTGCTGAGCGGAGAGTTGCAACAAATCGAACCACGGGGAGGCTTCGCCATGGCGCTGCGAAACCAAAAACGCGCGGATGGCTTCGGGTGCGAACCAGGCCAGATCCTTCGCGGCAGTGACGCGGCTGAGCTGGGGCAAAAATGCGCGCGCGGTGGAGCCATAGCGCCCGCCTTGGCGGGCCATGCTGAGCGCTTGATTTAAGGCTTCAGCCTGGGCTGCAGGAACCGTCTGCATCAAGGTCGCACGGTACAAAAGCGCACGGCTCATGGGCCCCGAAAGCTGCCCTGCGACCGTCAGAGGGCTTTTGAGCTGGTCTTCGCTAAACGTAATGCTGGCGTAGAGTTGGCGCAGGGCATCAACGTTCAAAGCTCCGGCAACTTCAGCGCGTTCAGCCGCTTCTAGGCGTAGCTCCGGTGAGGCATTGGGGCTAATCGCAATGGCGCGCAAGACGCCCGGGCGGTTGGACGCAATCACGTCTTCGGGCAGCTTGGCTTTGGCGACCCGCGCCAAGGCCAGATGCAGCGGTGTCGGGTCCGACAAGCTTTCGATCACCGGGGCCTTATCACCAGGTGCCGCCAAGGCTTGGATCAGTTGGAAAAAGACATGATCGTCAGAGCCCATTTCTTCCAACAAGGACATGCCCAACAAAGCCGCATCGGTTTCGCCTTCCAAGGCTTGGCAGAAGATAAAGGCTTTTTGCCAATAGTCGGTGCTGCGTTCTTGGATATATGCGTGAGCCAACTGACAGGCCCGCGCAACGTCTCCGGTCAAAAAACGCGTGTCGACTTCAACGCGCAACAATTCTGGACTGACACTTTGACTTGGAATCCGTTCCAACAATCCGTTCACACCCGCAAAGTCGCCCATGGCCGACAACAGTGTGGCGCGCAACGTGATCAGCCCACCGGGCTCGCCGCCTGCGGGAACTTTTGCGCCGGTCAACAGCACGCGGTGCATCAAATCGCGCATGGCCGGCGATGCGGTTGTCACCGGCACTTGAACCATCAGATTTTCAATCACATCGCGGCGCGTGCCTTGCCACATGTCGGGCCCAAAACCGCCTTCAGACGGCCCCAAGGTTCCGGCAACGTCGGGATTAATCGCACCTAAGCTTTCCACCTGGACACCACCTCCCAGATTGGAAGGCGGCGGGTTTTCAACTTCGTACGACGGCGCGATCGCTTGGGGGCCGCGCGGCAGCGGACGGGCGGGGTTGGGCGCCGGATGAGACTTCGGTGGCTCCAACTTCAACGGCGGGCGCAAATCCAGCGGCTGGGTGTCTTGTGCGCCAACCGCACCGGGCAGTCCCATGGTGACGGCGCCCAGCACCAAAACCGCACCAAGTGTACGTTTAGTGCGGGAAACGTTCATCGGGAATGACCTTTTCGACGGTGCTCACGGGTGCGGGGATGTCCCAGGTGGCCAACATGACCCCACCGCCACCGACGGCGGCCAACACCAAAACGAGAAGAAAGATCGGCAATTTGCGCATAGCGATTTAAGTACCCTTGAGATTTCGATCAGAGAATATCGATCAGTTTTGTTGCGGTTCCAGCATCTTATGCTAGGTTCCGACTGTGGCGAATTTTCGGCAGTTTATCGGCTCCCCGCACGGGATTCCACTAAGATCAGGCCTAAAGTTAGCCACAAAAGGCTTAAGGAGAGACAAACGTGCCCAAAACCCCACGGATTACCCGCGCGATCGTGATGATCGGACTGATGGGCGCTGGAAAAAGCACCGTGGGTCGCCGTTTGGCGCGCCGTTTGTCCGTGCCGTTTATCGATTCGGACGACGAAATCAAAAAAGCTGCCGGATGTTCCATTGAAGACATCTTCAAGCTCTATGGTGAGGACGAGTTTCGCGCAGGCGAAAAACGGGTCATGGACCGCTTGTTGGACGACGGCCCTATGGTCCTAGCCACCGGGGGCGGCGTGTTCATGAACGACGAAATTCGGCGCAAGATTTTGCAACGCTCGACCTCAGTATGGTTAAAGGCCGGACTGGAGTGCCTGGTGGAGCGCACGTCCCGGCGCGGCGGGAGACCCTTGCTGGCCAACGGAAATCCGAGAAAGACCCTGGAAAAGCTGATCAATGAGCGCTATCCCGTCTATGAAGAAGCCACCATTGCCATTGAAACCGATGACCTGTCCCATGAAAGTGCGGTCAAACGCATCGTGAGCGCGCTAAGAGAACGAGACGACATATGAGCACACCTGCCAATCAAACGCTTCCTAACGAAACCCTTCGCGTTGATTTGGGCGAACGCAGCTACGACATCATTGTCGGCGCGGGCCTGATCGTTGATGCCGCCGACTGGATTGTCCCGATCTTGGCCCAAAAGCGCGTTGTGATCATCACGGACGAAAACGTCGCACCGCATTATCTGGCGCCGCTCATGTTTTCCCTGCAACACGCTGGCGTGCAGTGCCACGACATCACTTTGCCTGCGGGCGAGCAGACCAAAAGTTTCGCGCAATTTCAAAAGCTGTGCGAAGACATCTTGGCCCTGCGGGTCGAACGGTCCACCACGCTGATTGCTTTGGGTGGTGGCGTGATCGGCGATTTGGTGGGCTATAGCGCCGCATCTGTACTGCGCGGCATGCCGTTCGTGCAAATTCCCACCACATTGCTCAGCCAAGTCGATAGCTCCGTCGGCGGCAAAACCGGCATCAACACCCAACACGGCAAAAACTTGGTTGGTGCGTTTTATCAGCCGAAACTGGTGCTGGCCGACACCTCCGCGCTCAACACCTTAGACAAACGCCAGTTGTTGGCGGGGTATGCCGAAGTTGTGAAGTACGGCCTAATTGACGATCTGGACTTCTTTGAATGGTTGGAAATCAACGCCCAAGACCTGATCGATGGCGACATGGATAAACGCCGCCAAGCGGTGATGACCAGCTGTGCGGCTAAGGCCCGCGTGGTGGCCGAAGACGAACGCGAAGGTGGACGGCGTGCGTTGCTCAACCTAGGCCATACCTTTGGTCACGCGCTGGAGGCTGAAACCGGATATGGCGATACGCTGTTGCATGGAGAGGCGGTCTCCATCGGCACGGCCATGGCGTTTGATATCTCCACCCGCTTAAGCCTCTGCCCCGGCCAAGACACTCAGCGTGTTGCGCAACATTTCGCCAAGCTCGACCTGCCGTCCGATCTGAGCCAACTGCCGACCAAAGGTTGGACGGCGGAAAAGCTGTTGGATCACATGAGCCGCGACAAAAAAGTTCAAGACGGCAAGCTTACGTTTATTTTGGCGCGCGGCATCGGAGAATCTTTCATCACACGTGACATTGCATCCCAAGACGTGCACGACTTGTTAGATGATTGGCTTCACAATAAAAGTGGATAAACTACAGGCATGATTTACATCGCTGCCGCCATTTTGGTTTTGCTGATTTTGTCCGCGTTCTTTTCCGGGTCGGAAACCGCGTTGACGGCTGCGTCCAAACCGTTGATGCACCAGCTGGAAAAAGACGGAAACCACCGGGCTGGACTGGTCAATAAACTCCACACGCAAAAAGAACGCCTGATCGGTGCGATCTTGCTGGGCAACAACTTGGTCAACATCTTGGCGTCTGCATTGGCGACCAGTTTGCTCATGACGTTATTCGGCGAAGCCGGTGTCGCCATTGCCACCTTGGCGATGACGCTTCTGGTCCTGATCTTCGCGGAAATCCTGCCCAAGACCTATGCGTTGCGCCATGCGAACCGGGCGGCGTTAGGGATTGTGCCCATCATCAATGTGATCGTGATCGTTTTGATGCCGTTTGTGATGACCATTAACTTCATGGTGCGCATCATCTTAAAAATCTTCGGTGCGGACAAAGACAGCACCGGGTCCGAAGAGGCCGCCCAGGAATTGCGCGGCGCCATTGAACTGCACACCACCCAGGCCGAAGGCGAAGAAAAAGAATCCGGTGTGATGCTGAGAAGCGTCTTGGACTTAGCCGACGTGCAAGTTGGGGAGATCATGACCCACCGCAAAGGTGTGCTGGCCATCCGTGCCGAAGACCCGGTGGAAAGCATCATCACCCAAGTGCTGGACAGCCCTTATTCGCGCCTGCCGTTGTGGAAGGACGAACCCGACAACATCATCGCCGTGATCCACGCCAAGGCGCTGCTGCGCGAAGTGCGTGAACACGCCAATAACGCCGATGAGATCAACAAGCTTGATATCTTGTCCATCGCCACCGACCCGTGGTTTATCCCGGAATACACGCCGCTGCTTGATCAACTACAAGCCTTTCGCGAGCGCCGGGAACACTTTGCCATGGTGGTGGATGAGTACGGATCGCTTCAAGGCATCGTGACGTTGGAAGACGTGTTGGAAGAAATCGTCGGCGACATTTCCGATGAAACCGACATCACGGTGCCGGGCGTCAATGTGCATCCCGATGGTTCCATGGTGGTGCAAGGCGACGTCACCATTCGTGACCTCAACCGCCAGTTCGAATGGGAACTTCCCGACGAAGAAGCGGCGACGATTGCCGGGCTGATTTTGCACGAATCGCGCCGCATCCCCGAGGTCGGGCAGAGCTATCGATTCTTTGGGTTTACCTTTGAAATTCTGCGCCGCTACCATCACCAGATCAAAACCATCCGCATCACGCCGCCGCCAACGCCTTCCTAAATCGTCCGGTTTGTGCAATTGGTTGAACATAGTGCTGCCCGTGTTTGTGCCGAGATGACTTCGGGCGTGTGTTGCTGTAAAACGATCATAAGAAACCAATATATGTGGCACTCTGGAGAGGAATGCACATATAGAAATATGATTTATGACGACTATAACTGGGGAGCCACATCGTCATGCACAGGCGCATAATACCGGATGTTGTCGTTCAACAAGACATCATCGCGCTCAATCAAACCAAATCGGTGCACGATGCTGTGCAGCTGATGAGTTCTCATAAAATTGCTGCGATTGCCGTCACCGATGGTGCCGATGACAGGTTGGTCGGCATCCTTTCCGAACGTGACATCACACACCGCGTGCTGGCGTGCGGTCTCAATCCCCAAGCCACGCTCCTTTCTGATGTCATGACCGATAATCCTGAATGCGTTCGCCCAGGGGATGCGTGCCTGGATGCGATTGAACTTATGCTCAGCCGCAACATCCGCCATCTCCCCGTCGTCACAGAGGAACATAAGGTCGTCGCCATGATTTCCATGCGCGACCTTTTGGAAGCCTCGCTCAAGGAACTGGGCATTCAGATCGACGAAAAACGCGACGCGGCATTCAGTCCTGAATAATTCCAGCGCTAGCTTGCGGCGCGATAATCCACGTTTTCAGCTTGCATGTCAGCTTTGCGGGCATTTTCGGCCAATTTGCCATGACCGGCGTGGCTGTGACCAATATCGGATGCAGCTTCACGGAAATAGCGCAAGATGAAAGCCCGAACAGCAGCTGTACGGCTGGACCCTTTGCGGCGCTGATCAATCAGGGTGCAAACTTCGTGAAGAGTCATCTCTTCGCGTTCACAGATTTCTTCCAAAGCATCCCACACATCGTGCTCTAGTCTTAAACTGGTCCGACGACCGCCCACGGTCACATTTCGGCTCAACAGTCGGCTGTTCATTTTGAACACCCCCCACTCTATATTTTGCGTTTTAACTTCGCTTAGTTGTCATGCAGACGCTTCGCACGTCTTCAGAACACCCCCATATTGTCTAATGATTTACCATTTTCAATGGCATTTTTGGACTACCTCACAACACCTTGAATAATATGATTATTTTTGCGTTTTGTATGCTCAGGCGCTTTTTTTATCTCTGAAGTCGTCACAAAACTTAGGCTTCTCCGGGCGTAAGCGTCTTCAACTCAAGCGCGTGAATCCGCCCGGCCATTTCTTCTGCCAGGGCGGCGTAGACCATGCGTTGGCGTTGTACCCGATTTTTGCCTTCAAAAGCCGTAGACACCACGGTCACAGCAAAATGGCTTTCACCTTCGGGACTTGCGCCGGCGTGGCCCGCATGCTGAGCGCTGTTGTCGATAACATCGAGCTGTTCAGGGCTCAAAGCGGCGGTGAGTTTCTCTTCAATTGCGGTGCGCACGCGCATGGATGAATTCCTTTGTTTCAATGATCCTGAGAAAGAAGTAGAACATTTCAAAGCTCCGTCAAGGTAAAGCCTCGCGAGCTTGCAAGAAAGCCCCGAAAACCCCATAGTTAAGCCATGCCGAGCCAAGCAAAAAAATCAGGGTTGAAGACCCCTTTTGACTTCTCCACCAACCGCAAGCCCAAGACCCGGGTTTGCGATTGGCACGGTTGTGAAGAAGAGGGCGAATTTCGCACCCATCGCTCCCCCCGCGAAATGGGCAGCCATGTCTGGTATTGCACGGATCACATCCGCGAACACAACAAGGCCTGGAACTATTTCGAAGGTTTGAGCGACGACGAGGTCGAAGCTGTTATCAAAAACGATACGGTCTGGCAGCGCCCGACGTGGGAGCTTGGGTCCAAATCCGACCACGCCAAGGCCAAAGCCTTTGCTGCTGGGGCCAACATCAAGGACGATTTTGGCTTTTTTAAAGACGCGACGGATGACACAGGCACCCGCACGCAAGGTCAACAAAACCGCCCATTTCATCCCGACACGCCGGAAGCTAAGGCTTTCGCCATTTTAGATTTGGCCCTGCCCGTGACCCCTGACGAGGTCAAGGCGCGCTATAAAAAGCTGGTCAAACAGCACCATCCCGACGCCAACAAAGGCTCTAAGGATGCTGAAGAAAAATTCAAAGAAATTGGCCTTGCGTACCAAACCGTCATGCACCACCTTGGCGCATAAGATACATTTGCCATCCCCCTATTGATCGGAAGTCAGAATGCCCGATACCGCTCCGTCCACTTTCCCGCTTGACGCACCCGATATTTCTATGGACGTCCGCCAGACCTTTGGGCTGGACATCGATATGGAAGTCCCTGCCTTTTCCGAGGGTGAAGAACACGTGCCCGCGATCGATGAAAACTACCAGTTCGACTTCGACACCACACTGGCAATCTTGGCCGGGTTCAAGCACAACCGCCGGGTCATGATCCAGGGCTATCACGGCACGGGCAAATCGACCCACATCGAACAAGTCGCGGCGCGCTTGAACTGGCCGATGATCCGTGTGAACTTAGATAGTCACGTATCACGGATCGACCTTGTCGGCAAAGACGCCATCGTCTTGAAAGACGGCAAACAAGTCACCGAGTTCCGTGAAGGCATCTTACCGTGGGCGCTTCAGCACCCGGTCGCTGTGGTGTTCGATGAATACGACGCAGGCCGCCCGGACGTGATGTTCGTGATCCAACGCGTGCTGGAGGTCGAAGGCAAATTAACGTTGCTGGACCAAAGCCGCGTGATCCATCCGCACAACCACTTCCGTCTGTTTTCCACGACCAACACCATTGGTTTGGGCGACACCACGGGTTTGTATCATGGCACGCAACAAATCAACCAAGGCCAGATGGACCGCTGGAACATCGTGGCGACTTTGAACTACCTGCCCCACGATGACGAAACGAAGATCATCTTGTCCAAGGTTAAAGAATACCAAGACGACGCAGGTCAAAAGATTGTGTCCGCCATGGTGCGCGTTGCCGATCTCACGCGCGAAGGCTTCATCAGTGGCGATATCTCCACCGTCATGAGCCCGCGCACGGTCTTGACCTGGGCGGAAAACGCACAGATTTTCGGCAATATCGGCACGGCGTTCCGGATGAGCTTCTTGAACAAGTGTGACGAGCTGGAACGCCCCGTCGTGGCGGAATACTACCAACGCTGCTTTGGCGAAGAGCTTCCGGAATCCCTGCTGAAATCAGGGACCGAGGCTTAACACACTGAAATGTCCGATGCCGAGCCCCGCAACGAAACACTAAAACGCGCCACCGCAGCGACGCTGAAAGCCATGAGCCAAAAGCGCGACATGCTGGTGCAGTTCGTGCGCGGCCAAAGCGCGCCGGCATTTCACGGCGGCCTCGCGTCCTTGCCCGAACCGGAACAAGGCCCGCAACTCAAAGCACGTGACATTCAACGTCTGCGCGGTGAAGCCGATGCGTTGGCCATGCGGCTGAATTACCACGACCAAAAGCTTCATGCACAACTCAGCCCGGCGGGTGACGATGCGCGCAAGGTCTTCAACGCCTTGGAACAAGCGCGCGTCGAAGCTGTCGGCATTCGCGATTTCCCCGGTGCTGGCCAAAACTTATCGCACCTGCACAGCCAGACCGCGTCTGCATTCGAAGACGGCACGCCGCGCGACAATGCACAAATGGCTGAAGCCTTGGCCTTGTTGGCGCGCCAACGTTTCAGTGACGAGCCCATCCCGCCCCAGTCACTTCTGATGGCGGAACAATGGCGGCCCTGGCTGGAAGACAAAGCGCCTGGGCACTTGGATAAGCTGTCCGACGCCATAGGCGACCAGGCCCAGTTCGCGCATCAAGCGGGTCTGTTGATGAAAGCGTTGGAGCTGCTCCACCAACTGCCCAGTGAAACCGAGTTTGACGACAGTTCCAACCAAGACCAAACGCCCAACGAGCAAGACGAACAGCCTCAACCGGACGAACAGTCTCAGCCCGAAGACCAAGACGACCAAGACGCCGACGGCGCCGTGGGCGCCGAAAGTGCTGGCGCGGAAATGAGCGATGGTCTCGACGGGGGCGACGGCTTGGACGAAGACATGATGACCGGTGGCGAAACACCCGCAGGTCCGGGGGAACAAGACGACAACTGGCCCATGAACGAGTACGGCCGCAGTGTGCCGTACAAAGCCTACACCGCACATTATGACGAGGTCATCCAGGCCGAAGATCTGTCCGACACATCGGAACTGATCCGCCTGCGCGATCAATTGGACCGCCAGTTGGACAAACTGCAAGGTGTGGTCAGCAAACTCGCCAACCGCTTACAACGCCGCTTGCTCGCCAAACAAACGCGCTCTTGGGAGTTTGATTTGGAAGAAGGCATGCTTGACGCAGCAAGGCTTTCGCGCGTGGTCATCGACCCCTATGCGCCCTTGTCGTTTAAGGAAGAAAAAGACGCGGATTTCCGCGACACCGTGGTCACACTGTTGATCGACAATTCCGGCTCCATGCGTGGTCGCCCCATCACCATTGCGGCAACCAGCGCCGACGTCATGGCGCGCACGTTGGAACGGTGCGGCGTGAAGGTTGAGATTTTAGGCTTCACCACCAAGGCCTGGAAAGGCGGCAAGTCCCGCGAGCTGTGGGTCGAAAACGACAAACCGGAAAAACCCGGTCGGCTGAACGATCTGCGCCACATCGTCTATAAGGGCGCAGATGCCCCATGGCGGCGAGCCCGGCGAAACCTAGGCCTGATGCTCAAAGAAGGCATCTTAAAAGAAAACATCGACGGCGAAGCTTTGCTGTGGGCGCACGAACGCTTGCTGGCGCGTCCCGAACAGCGCCGGATTCTCATGGTGATTTCCGACGGCGCGCCGGTGGACGATGCGACCCTGTCGGCGAACGCCGGCAACTATCTGGAAAAGCACTTGCGCGACACCATTGAATGGATTGAAACCAAATCCACGGTCGAACTGGTCGCCATCGGCATCGGCCATGATGTGACGCGCTATTATCGGCGCGCCGTAACCCTTTTGGATGCCGAAGATTTAGGCGGCACCATTATGGCTGAGCTGGCCGATTTGTTTGACGAAGACAGCCCACAGTCGCACAAACGCATGACCGGACGGCGGCGCGCTTCCTAGCAAAATTCTTGCCTGGAGCGGCAAAATCTCTCATATTTAGGGCGGTGGTAAAACCGAGTTCGGTTTTTCTGGGAGAAAGCACATCATCAACCGCATGAAACATGCTGTACTGAAGACAATGCGAGCAATCGCCGTGACGCACCGAGGTGCGGCACAGGTGGCGTTGTTCGCCATGTTCTTGCAAGCGATGATCCCGCTGAGCGCCGCCATCCCGCTCCCAGGTGAAGACGGCGCACGGGACGGTCAATCCCTGCCGAACTTCTATCTTGTGATTTGTACGGCCTACGGTGCAGACACCCAGGTTGGTCTTGATGGGGAACCTCTGGACAAGGTTCCCAACAACGCGACACCTTGGGACTGTCCGGTCTGTCAATTACAGGCCAGCGTTCAAGGTCTGGTTCCGCCGTCGCCTCAGGTGGCGTTTCTGGCTCCACCCCTCCCTCCGGAGCCAAAAACCCCTGCAGATAGCGACATACGGACCCCGCTTTGGACTGCCGCACCCGGCCTCGCCCGCGCCCCTCCGGCTGCTTAATTTCTGACATTACCAATCGAGAGCACCCTGGGCGGACTGGACACCTGCCCTGGGTGCGATCTCGTCTTCGATTTATCACCACGCACGCCAAACGCGCTTAAAGACCGTTGCGTGCCGACGGGTGTAAACCACACCCAAACACACAAGGAAATTCATTATGCAGTCCGTTAAAACTCTTTTTGCGACCTCTATGATTGCCGCCACCGTATTCGCAGGCCAAGCGTTCGCCGCCGACATCACCGTTTCCCACCCCTGGGCCCGCGGCTCTGCGGGTATGGCCAAAGCGGGGGCGGCCTTTATGCAGATCACCAACGCAGGCGCCGACAACGCCTTGATCGCCGCCAAAGCCGACGTTTCCAAAAAAGTTGAGCTGCACACCCACACCATGGTCGACGGGGTGATGAAAATGCGCGAAGTCGAAGGCGGCATTCCCCTGCCCGCAGGTCAAACGCAAGAGCTCAAACCCGGCAGCTACCACGTCATGTTCATGGGCCTGAACGCGCCGCTCAAAGAAGGCGAAAAGTTCCCCGTCACATTGGTGTTTAAAAATGGCGGTGAGCAAACCATCCACGTGCAAGTGCAATCGCCCAAAAGCATGGGCGGCATGAAAATGGACCATGGGACGATGAACCACGGGAATATGGGCGGCATGAAATAACGCCCCCAGATCATCACCCGAAATAAAAAAGGCCGGAGAATATGCTCCGGCCTTTTTGCGTTTTGT